>JBILUL010000127.1:0-14014 GCA_044371005.1 Phycisphaerales bacterium
CATCTATCTGTGCGTGCAGAAGAAGAGCCTCTCGACCTTCGATGCCGTCGATGTGCTGGCCCGGCACTTCCGAGTGCCCCGCGAAGCCGTCGGCTTTGCCGGCCTCAAGGACAAGCATGCGCTCACAAGGCAGGTCTTTTCCATCCACACGCCGGGGCGTGGCCCGGATGACTTTCCGATGCTCCAGCATGAGCAGATGGGGGTGCTCTGGGTGGATCGGCATAACAACAAACTCCGCCGCGGGCATTTGAAGGGGAACCGGTTCTCCATCCGCATCCGAGGCGTCAACCCCGCGGCGGTCGTCCAGGCCTCCAAGGTCCTCAAGATTCTGCACGCCAAAGGTGTGCCCAACCGCGTGGGCGAGCAGCGCTTCGGTCTGCTTGGGAACAACCACCTCATCGGCCGCGCGATCCTGATGGGCAACCACCAGGAAGCCTGCGACATTCTGCTTGGGCCCAGTGCTTCGCACCCGACGGTGAACGCCGAAGCTCGCGCGTTCTACGCCGAAGGCAAGTTCATCGAAGCACGCGATGCACTCCCCAATGGAGCCCGCGCCGAACAGCGTGCCCTCTATCGCCTCTCGCAGGGCGCACTGCCCAAGAATGCGATTCTGGGATTGGATGAGCGTCTGCTCTCCTTCTATTTCTCCGCAACACAGTCGGCCATCTACAACGCCACGCTCGATCAGCGGCTTGAATCCGGCACCTTCGGCACGCTCGAAGCCGGTGACATCGCCATGAAGCTCGAGAATCGGGCGACGTTTGAAGTCGATGAAGCCACCGCGTCGGACCCATCGACACAGCAGCGCATCGATTCCTTTGAGATCTCCCCGACTGGCCCATTCTGGGGCACCGACATGCGACGGGCCAAGGGCAGCGCTGATGAGAAGGAACTGGCTGTTCTCAGCTCCTTCGGTCTCACGCCTGAATCCTTCGCCACCGCACCCAAGCGGCTGCTGGACATGCTCGAAGGTGAACGCCGCCCGATGCGCGTGCCGCTGATTGATCCGGAGATCGAAGGCGGCGTCGATGAGCACGGCGGCTATGTGCGATGCGCGTTTGAACTGCCCCGCGGGTGCTTTGCGACCGTCGTCATGCGCGAGATCATGAAGCCTGCCAGCGACCTTGCCGAAGAGGATGAATCGTGAGTCAGGTTCGCATCGTCTGCTTCGACTGGGGCGGCGTGATTCTGCGGCATTGTCGCAGCTGGCAGGAAGGGTGTGCCGCGGCGGGTCTTCCGGTGCATCCGGAGGTGCTCACGCCCGACCACACGCAGCGTCGCCGTGCTCTCACTCAGGCCTTCCAGCGCGGCCACCTCTCCCCCACCGACTTCTTCGATCAGCTCGCCGCAATCAACAACGGGCAGTACACGCGCGAAGAACTGGTGCGGATTCATGATGCCTGGCTGCTGGATGAATACCCCGGCGTGCATCAGGTGCTTGAAGCACTTGTGCAGGTGCCAACCATCGAAACCGCGCTCTTGAGCAACACGAACCACGACCACTGGGTGCGGCACTTGCCCGGGCCCGATGGAAAGGCCCCCGAGTACCCCGCGGCGGCCCTCCTCAAGCATCGTCACGCCAGCCATCTGCTGGGCCTTGCCAAGCCGGACGCTGCGATTTATCAGGAGTTTGAGCGGCTGGTAGGGGCACGTGGGGGCGAGGTGCTCTTCTTTGATGATCTCAAGGAGAACATCGATGCCGCGGCGGCGCTGGGGTGGCAATGCGTACACATCGATCACACCACCGATACCGCGGCACAGATCCGCCGCGGCGTTGCCGGAGCGGGCATTCCCCTGCCGGAGTGACCCCGCGCGGTACGAGCATGAGCAGGGCGAACGGATTCTCTTGGGCTCAACGCTCCGCCATCGCGACCTGCCCAGGCCGCAGGCCTGAACGAACGTAGCCGGGCGGTGTTGCGAGGCTCCGCGAGCAACACCCCCGGGAACGTGGCACCACAATCGGATTGCAGCCCGGAGGGCTGCTCGTAGATCATGGTTGAATGCGGTTCCCACGACGACCCCTGTCGGGGTCGCTGGGTGCACGCCACCGTGTTCCGGGGGTCTCGTCGCAAAGCCGCCGACACCCCCGGCTAGGCTCGGTCGAGCCCTTCGGGCTGAACAGCAGCTGAGCGCGAACAGGATTCGCGATTACCCGGGCCGTGTGATGGTGCTGTTTCTTCCCCCGGGATCCCCCTTTCCGCCGATAGGAATGCGAAAGGAAGCTCGCATTGGAAAGCCTGTGGAGCCCCCTTCTCCCCGGACGTTTACCTATACTCGGGGCCATTCTTGGAGCAACGTGCAATGTCGAGCAGTCAAGTCAAATCGATGGACGCAATCATGGCCCTGTGCAAGCGCCGGGGCTTTGTCTACCAGACCTCGGAGATCTACGGGGGCATCAACGGTTTCTGGGATTACGGCCCCCTTGGCGCCCAGCTCAAGAAGAACCTGCGCGATGCCTGGTGGCAGGACATCGTGATGCTGCCCTGCTGGGGCCGCAAGGGTCCCAATGGCCGCGGCGTGAGCGTGGTGCCGGTCGATACGACGATCATTCAGCACCCCAAGACGTGGGAAGCGTCGGGCCACATCGCGGGCTTCAATGATCCGATGGTGGACTGCCGCGATACCAAGGGGCGGTACCGCTACGACCACGTGATGGTCTTTGTGCCCGAGAATGGCGAGCAGGGTGACAAGCCCGTCTTTGCCTACATGGGTGATACGGCCAGCGAGGCCAAGCAGAAGAAGAAGGCAGAGAAGACCTTCGGTGCGGTCAAGAGCATCGCGCTCTCGTCGATCCCGCAGCCGTGGGATCGCGTGATTGGTCCGGATGCGGAGAAGCCCGGCACGCTGACCGAGCCGCGTCAGTTCAATCTGATGTTCAAGACGTACATTGGCGCCACGGCCACCGAGGACGACAAGGCGTATCTGCGGCCCGAGACGGCCCAGGGCATTTTCGCTCAGGCGAAGAATGTGTGGGATACGACGCGTGTGAAGGTGCCCTTTGGCATCGCGCAGACGGGCAAGAGCTTCCGCAACGAAGTGACGCCCCGTAACTTCACGTTCCGTAGCCGCGAGTTCGAGCAGATGGAAATCGAGTTCTTCTGCCATGAATCCGAGGCACTCGCGTGGTACGCCTTCTGGCGCGACTTCCGGATGGAATGGTGGAAGAGCGTGGGCCTTGGCGGCGAGAATCTCATCCTGCGCGAGCATGACCCTGAGGAACTGGCGCACTACTCGAAGGCCACGAGCGACGTTGAATATCGCTTCCCCTTCAGTGCGCCCGGCTATGGCGAGCTTGAGGGCATCGCGTACCGGGGCAACTTCGATCTGTCGCAGCACCAGAAGTTCAGCGGTCAGAAGATGGAATACAACGATACCGAGCGGGGCGAAGTGCTGCCCAACGGGTCACGCCGCGGCGAGCGGTACATTCCGCATGTCATCGAGCCTTCGGCCGGTCTTGACCGGGGTGTGCTCGCGGTGCTGTGCGAGGCGTACACGAAGGATGAGTCGCGTCCGAGCCCTGAGTTCATGAAGATCCACCCGCGCCTTGCGCCCATCAAGGCGGCGATCTATCCGCTGGTGGCCAAGGAAGGCATGCCCGAGGTTGCTGAGAAGCTCTACAACGAGGTCTCGCAGAAGTTCGGCAAGCTTGGCTTCATCGAGTACGACGAGAAGCAGTCGATCGGCAAGCGCTACGCCCGCATGGACGAAGCGGGTTGCCCCTTCTGCTTCACCGTCGATGGCGAGACGCTCACCAATCAGACCGTGACAGTCCGCGACCGCGACATGGGAACGCAGGAGCGCATCGGCATCGACAAGGTGGTCGGATTCCTGGCCGAGAAGATCCTGTAAGGCCTGAAGCGAAAGCCACACTTGAACGAACCAGTCTACATCACCGATGTCGCGCCGCGCGATGGTCTTCAGAACGAGCCGGGCGTCATCGGCGTTGCACAGAAAGTCGCGCTCATCACGCGGCTCATGCGCAGCGGCGTCGACGAGATCGAAGTCACCAGCTTCGTGAGCCCCAAGTGGGTCCCGCAGCTTGGCGACTGCGCCAACGTCTGCGATGCGCTCGCCGACATGGGCGAGCGCCGCATCCGCGAGGGTCCGCTGCTCTCCGCACTCGTGCCCAATGAAAAAGGCATGACCGCGGCACTCGAAGCCAACGACCGCGCTGGCTTCGAACTGCTGGGCAAAGTCTCCGTCTTCACCGCCGCGTCCGAGACCTTCGCGCTGCGCAACACCAACGGATCCATTGCGCAGACCATCGAACGCTTCGTGCCCGTGGTGAAGCAGGCGCATGACGCCGGGCTTCTGGTGCGGGGCTATGTCTCGTGCGTGATTGCGTGCCCGTTCGAAGGCGCCATCTCGCCCGCGCAGGTCGTGTCTGTGGTCGACCAGCTCGCGGAGATCGGGGTGGATGAGTTTGATCTGGGCGACACGATCGGCGCAGCAACGCCCGACACGATGCGCCGGATGCTTGAAGCGGTGGCGGCGCGGCATGCACTGGGCGATGAGATCCGTCCGGTGACGCTGCATCTGCACGACACGTTCAATCACGCCGCGGCGTGTGTGATGGCGGCGCTCGAGATGGGCGTGCGGTCGTTCGACGGTGCCGCGGGCGGTCTTGGCGGCTGTCCGTACGCGAGCACCCCCGAGCGCCGTGCTCCTGGCAACATCGCGACCGAACTGCTGACGCGGACGATTCTCGAGGCCGGCTACGACTGCGGCGTCGATGACGCAGCACTGGCCGATGCTGGTGCGTTTGCCCGTGGCCTGGTCTGAGTTCAGCAGATTCCTGTTCAATGAGATTGCAGCATCCGCGAAGCCAATGTGCTTCGCGCAATCTTCATGCGCAGCTGGCGAGCCATCCTGCGGGTGTGTCGCGACAATGGCGAGTGCCGCGGCGTCGCTGCGGGAATCACCATTGGGCGACGGGAGTGTGCATGGCAGAGGCAACAACGGGCGGTGGGGATGCGTTGGTTCGCGGGCTTCGGATGGAAGGGGATGTGAACACGACGCCGCTGCGGGCGGCGTGGCAGCGTGAGCACCTCGGGCCGCAGGGACGGGCGATGGTGGACCGGGATGCTTCGGTCTATGTGCGGCAGAGTCTTTCCAGTCCGTGTCTCTCGGCGCTGCGTTCGGCCTCGGGGCCGTGGATCGAGGACATGGATGGGCGGCGGTATCTTGATTTTCACGGCAACAGCGTGCATCACATCGGCTACGGGCACCCGAAGGTGATCGAGGCGATCACGAAGCAGATGTCGACGCTTTCGTTCTGTCCGAGGCGATTTGCCAACGAACCGGCGACGGTGCTTGCTGAGCGGCTCTCGCGGCTGTCACCGGGCGGTCGGCGGCGTGTGTTGTTGACGCCTGGCGGGGCTTCGGCGATGGGAGTCGCGACGAAGCTGGCGCGGATTGCCACGGGGCGACACAAAACCGTGTCGCTCTGGGGAGCCTTTCATGGGGCGTCGATGGAAGCGGCATCGATCGGGGGCGAGAGTCTCTTCCGGTCCGGACTGGGTCCGTTGATGGCCGGATGCAGTCACGTACCGCCGCCGTATCCGTATCGGTGTCTCTTTGGGTGTCAGGGGGTGTGCGTCGAACGGTGTGCCGCGTATCTGGAGCATGTGCTCGATGCGGAGGGCGACATCGCGGCGGTGATTGCCGAGCCGATTCGTTCGACGACGGTGCTGGTGCCGCCGGCGGGATTCTGGAAGCGGGTGCGGGAGGCGTGCACGCGTCGGGGCGTGCTGCTGATCTTTGATGAGATTCCCAGCGGGCTGGGGCGGACGGGCGATCTGTTTGCGAGCGATACGGTCGGGGTGGATCCGGACATTCTGGTGCTGGGCAAGGCGCTGGGTGGCGCGGTGATGCCGTTGGCAGCGGTACTGGCGAAGGAGGAGCTTGACTGTGCGCCGCACAAGGCGCTGGGGCACTACACGCATGAGAAGAGCCCGGTGGCTGCCGCGGCGGCGAACGCGATGCTGGATGTGGTGCTCGGGGATCGGCTCGCGGAGCGGTCTCGCACGCTCGGGGAGCGTGTGATGGCGATGCTGCACGAGGCGTCGCCTTCGCTGCCTTCGATCGGGGAAGTGCGTGGGCGCGGACTGTTGATCGGCGTGGAGTTGGTAAGGCCGGGCACCACGCAGCCGGATGATGATCTGGCGGAGCGGCTTCTGTACAGGTGCCTGGAGACCGGGCTGAGCTTCAAGGTGTCGGCGGGCAACGTGGTGACGCTGACGCCGCCGCTGAACATAGATGAGTCGCTGCTTTCTGGTGCGGTGGAGATGCTGCTGGGGCATCTGCGATCGCTGACGGGCTGAGGGCGGAGGCGCCCGGATATCAAGCGCATGAAAAAGCCCGCATCCTGCGGGCTTTGGTGTGTTTGATCCGGGGCTGCCGGATCCGGTCATGTGTGATCAGCGGGCGTTGATCAGGCCCGTGTAGAACGGAAGCGACTCGTTGTACTCGATCTTGCCGATGGAACGCGCGTGGCCGTCGCCCCACATGGTGTTGCAGCCCAGATTGTGGCGGAAGTATTCCTTCTGCCAGTCGCGGAAGCGGGGATCACCCGAATCGATCTCGGGGTTGTACTGCGAGAGGTCGTTGAGCGTGTCGCCGTTGGCATCGAGCATGTGCTCGAAGGCATCCTGGAACATGATGAGGGCCGAGGGCTGAATGATGTCGCCCAGCTTGGTGGGCTTCGAGATCACGCGGCGGTACTCGGGGGAATAGACGCGGCGCCACCAGGCCATGACGGGCTTGTTGGTGGCAGGGTCGACGCGATCGTCAACACCGTTGAAGCCGTAGGTCTGGTAGAGGTGATCCGGATCGAACTGGGTGGGTTCCGGATAGGGATCCATCGTCTTGGCGGTCGGGCAGCGCCACATCTTCCAGCCCGGGAAGGGCGGGTTGGTCTGGGAGACCCAGGGCATGCGTGCGGTGTACCAGCTCTGATCGATGGTGATATCGAAGTACGGATCGTAGATCGAACCCCAGTAGGCGTAATCGGTATCCGCGCCGTCGGAGGTGAAGTTGGGGACATAGGGACGGACCATGCGCATGTTGGTCGATTCCCAGGGGCCGGAAGAGTTGATCTTGAGGAAGCGGGCACCGTAGTTGAGCCGCTTGGCGTGGTGGTAGTCCTTGTAATCCGTGATGTAAGCGGAAATGGCGCTGAAGATCTGCTTCTGATTGTTGAGGCAGACGATCTGACGGCCGGATTCGCGTGCCTTGCCCAGCGCGGGCAGCAGGATGCCGATGAGCAACGCGATGACGGCGATCACGACCAGCAGTTCGATCAGCGTGAAACCGACGCGGCGGTTGCGGGTGTTGGACATGAACAGATCTCCAGAATCCGGACACCGCGTGAGACGGGTCCGTTGATGTTGGAATCAGTCTAGCGATTCGATGTGGGGAGATTGTGTCGAAGCCGACAAGGTTGCGTGAAGGGAATGTTCAGATTGCGCAAAGGACTCTGCGGCAGACTCGGGTTGATCGTTCATAACACGGCCTTTGCACGACATTGACACGACCCGCATCATGTTTGTAAGCACCTGTCATTACACTGCTCCCCATGAATGCGCACCGAATGTCGGTGGGCGCGACGAACGGATCCTTGGCATCGGTTTTTGGAGAAAGAGTGATGCGTATGAAGTCAACACGCGTGTTGTCGGCGGCGAAGTGGCTGGTCTGTGCGGCAGGTCTCGCGGCGTCCGCCGCGGCGAATGCCCAGACGATTTTCTACTCGGAGAACTTCGATTCGGCGGTGCCCAATCAGCTCTCGGGTGATCCCAGGGTGACCAACGCCTGCACGGGCAACACGCCTTCGTTCACGCACACGCCCCCGACGGGCTGGGGCTGGAACGGATGCGGCGTCTCGACCTTCAACTGCCGCAACGGCGGTTGCCCGGTTGGGCCGATCGTGACCTGCAGCCGCTGCCCGAACATCTCGGGCGTCCGTGAATGGGAAGGCTGGTCCTTTGCCAACAAGGCGTTCTGGGTCCGCGTGGCGGGCGATCAGAATCGCAGCCAGTTCACCAAGGGCGTGGGCGTGGTCGCCATCGCCGACCCCGATGAATGGGACGATATCGGCTCACCCGCAAGCAACTGCGGCTTCTTCAACGCGTTCATGACGACCCCGGCGATCGACCTGGCTTCGATCACTGAGGGCTCGCTCAACTTCACGTTCGATTCCAGCTGGCGCGACGAGAGCTTCGACGACGGCGACGGAAGCAACAACCAGACCGCCAAGATCAAGGCTGTCTACACCGTCGGCGGCGTAGAGCAGGCCCCGGTCGATGTCCTTCACTGGGACTCTGACAACGGCAACGGCCCCAGCGGCGTCCCCAGCCCCTTCTTCCACGATGACAATACGAACGAGACGGTCATCCTGGGCCTGAGCGAACTGAACGTGCCCGCAGGCGCGACCTCGGTTCGCTTCGAGTTCGGTCTGACCAATGCGGGCAACGACTGGTGGTGGGCGGTTGACAATCTGGTCGTCACGGCCGATGCCGCGGGCACCCCGGTCACGCTCTTTGCCGAGGACTTCGAGGGGCTCACGCTCGAACCCCCGGTCAATGAAGTGCCCACGGGCTGCGGCGTCACCTACTGCGGCGAGTTCACCCACACGCACGATGGCCCCAACGGCGTCAGCGTGGTCGTTGACAGCCCCGCCACCGGCGGCGTGCCCGACTGGCGCGGCTGGAGCTTCGTGGAGCGTTCCTTCTGGACGTGCGCGAGCGGCGGCCCCAACGGCAGCGCCTTCACCAACTCCAGCGGCCGTCTGGCCGTGGCCGATGGCGATGAGTTCGATGACGTGGCTCACTCCGCCGGTCCGCTGGACACCACCCTGTCCACTCCCGCAATCGACGTCTCAGGTCGCGTGGGCTCACTGCTGGTTCTGAGCTTTGATTCCAGCTGGCGCTGGGAGCCCGGCCAGACGGCGTGGGTGACGGCCCGGTTCAACGATGCCGCGGGCACCGTGACCGAGGTCCAGCGCTTCGTCTCGAATCCCGCCGATCCGTTCTTCAAGGCCGATGCGGTCAACGAGCGCATCGCTACGGGCTTCGAAGTCCCGTCTGATGCGACGACCGTGGCATTCGATTTCCGCTACGAGGGCGGCAACAACTGGTGGTGGGCGATCGACAACATCTCCGTCTTCGAAGGCATCGCCACCGTGCCCGTTGCGTTCGCAACCCCCGTGCAGGCGAACATGGGCGTGGCTCCCTCGACCGACTACGCCTCCTGCTTCACCCCCTGGTCGCCCAACGCGCCCCAGGGCTGGTCCAACGTCTTTGCACCCATCGGCTCCTGCCCGACCGAGTGCGGTCGCCCCGAGTGGCGTGGCTGGACGTTCGCTTCGCAGAGCTGGTGGTCGACGCAGGTCGACACCCAGGGTCGCGAAGGCTTCACCAACGCCCGCGGCTTCGTCGCCATCGCCGACCCCGATGAATGGGACGACTTCAACAACGGCCGCAGCAGCTTCAACGCCTTCCTCACCACCCCCAGCATTCCGCTGGCGGGCGTGATCAACTCGGCCAGCCTCACCTTCGATTCCAGCTGGCAGTACGAGGGCTTCGACGATCAGTGCTCATGCGACCCCGAAGGCACTGTCACCCCCATCAACAACCAGACCGCCAAGATCAAGGCTGTCTACACCATCGGCGGCGTCGATCAGGCACCGGTCGATGTCCTTCACTGGGACTCGGACAACGGTTCCAACTCCGGCACCGGCGTCCCCAGCCCCTTCCTGCACCTTGACAACGTGAACGAGGCAGTCACCGTCGACTTCTCGAGCCTGCAGATTCCCGCCGGCGCCTCGGCCGTCAAGTTCGAGTTCTCCCTCACCAACGCCCGCAACGACTGGTGGTGGGCGATGGACAACATCCGCTTCAACGCCAACGGCAACGAACTCTTCACTGAGAACTTCGACACGGTTCCGGGCAAGCAGGCTGCTCCGACCGAGAATGCTCCGATCAACGAGTGCCTCTACTTCTCCTCGGTGAGCGCGCAGGGCGGCGGCTTCACGGTTGAGAACAGCGGCTGCGCCGGCAACTCCACCGACTTCACCGGGTTCAACGCCTGGCTGGTCGATGCCTGGGCACTCGCCGGCGGCGGCAGCCGCGTCGAGCACCTCGCACAGTCAGCCTTCATCAGCGACTTCGCACAGGCCGGTTGCAATGGCCAGTCGAGGCTCGTCTCCCCCAACTACAGCATCGGAACGATCAATCAGGGCTCGCTGACCCTCTCGTTCCGCAGCGGTTGGCTGGCACAGGCCGGCCACGCATCGAGCGTCGAAGTTTCCTACAACGGCGGCGCGTGGTCGCCGGTCATCAGCTGGAACTCGGGCAACAAGGCCACGGCCGTCGATGAGATCGTCACGGTCGCCCTGAACAACCCCTCGGGCGCCACGACCGCCCGCATCCGCTTCACCGATGCAGCCAGCGGCTGGTGGGCCATCAGCGACATCGCCGTCAACGGCGACGTCGGCTCGGCCATCTGCCCGCAGTGTGCTGCGGACTTCAACCTCGACGGCGGCGTTGACGGATCTGACATCGAAGCCTTCTTCGTTGCCTGGGAGCAGGGCGCCAGCTGCGGCGACACCAACCTCGACGGCGGCGTCGATGGTGGCGACATCGAAGCCTTCTTCCTCGTGTGGGAGCAGGGCGGCTGCTGATCCGATGTGCGGGTAACCCCGCACGCCATTTCCGTACCTTCGCTGCCGCGTCCTTTGCCGGACGCGGCAGCATTTTTGTACCCTTCGCTCGCTACGCTCCCTCCCGCTTGCCCGCTCCCTTCCTTCCACCCCGCACCGCTGCCAGACCCCGGTCGCACCGAACCATCGCGGCCCGCGGCTTGATTGCGCTGGCACTGATCGCCCAGGTGCTGATGTGCACTGCAGCACTGGCGCACCCCAAACCCGGCGCGCACGCCGACATCCGCATCACCGTCGACTCCGACGCCGTGCGGTTTGACATGGTGATGAACATCCTGTTTGCCGACCAGCTCGTGCGAACACGCCGGAATCGCGCCGACGAGATCCTTGATGCCGAGATCCCCGCGCTGCGAGAAGCCATGAGCGAGTATTTCGGCGCAGGGCGAGCTGGCCCCGTACCGAACATTCTCGACCGCGCCAACCGAGTCACGATCGACGGGCTCGAAGTGGCTCCACTCGTGCGGACCCTGCGCATCATCAGGCCCGAACCCGAGATTCGACCGGGCTTCGTGCAGAACCCCGCGCTGCTGCTGCCGCAGATCCACGTGCAGCTTGAGTATCCGATCAAGGCCCCGCCCCGTTCGGTCGGGCTGCTCTGGGGCACCTATCCGCGCGATTTCATCCGGCCCGATCGGGACGAAGCGCCCATCTCAGATGTTGAAGCCGTGCTCATCGCCGGCGGCACGCTGGAGATCATCACCTTCCGCAAGGCCGAACCCGAGTACATCTGGCACGCACCAGCCAACCCCGCCAGTCGCTTTGCATCCGTGCCGCAGGCTCCCACACCCCCGCCCGCTCGTAACGCCAGCGCGGCTCCCGTGCTTTTGGGGGCCTCCGGGGCCGTGTGTCTGATGGTGGCACTCACTGGGGTACTCAAGCGCCCCATCCGATCGGCGCGAGTACGCCGCGGCGTGCACGCGAGCCTGGCACTTGCCTCAGTGGTGTTGGGTGGTCTTGGAGTGCGTGCCTGGCAACTCCAGTTGCGGCCCGCGGCGCCACCGCCGCTTGCCAGCGATGCGGTTCTCGCCATCTTCGGCCCGCTGCACGCGAACATCTACCGTGCGTTCGATTACACGCGCGACACGGAGATCTTCGATGCGCTGGCCCGCAGCGTCGATGGACCTCTTCTCGACCGCGTCTACGACCAGGTCTATCGGGGATTGATCATGCAGGAGGAGGGGGGCGCGCTGAGCCGCGTGAAGCGAGTGGAGGTCATCGAGGCCAGCGTGCAGGAGCCACGCGCGCAGGATGCACCCGAGGCGCAGGCCTACGGCATTCTCGCACGCTGGCGGGTAGAGGGCGTGGTGTATCACTGGGGGCATGCGCACGAACGGATCAACGAATATGCCGCGGCGTATCGGATTGCGCTGCGTCCTTCCGGCTGGCGCGTCGTCGAACTCGAACCACTGGAGCAGCGCCGCATCCAGACAGCTGCGCAGGCCGGAAGCGACGCAAGCGCCACGATCCCGCCGGAGACCGAGCAGGGTGTATGGAAGCCCCAGCGATGATCGAACTCGAGCAGGTCCAGTTTCGCTACGGGACCGGCATGCCGCGTGATGCGGGATTCGCCATTCGCGTGGACCAGATGCGGATCGGCGCAGGTGAACGTGTCGCGATCGTCGGCCCCAGTGGCTCGGGCAAGACCACGCTGCTGCACCTGATGGCGGGCATTCTGCCGCCTGACTCCGGCAAGGTTCGACTCTGCGGTCAGGCTCTGGGCGACTGCTCCGATGCGCAGCGGCGACTCCTGCGTCTCTCTCGCATCGGCATGGTCTTCCAGGAGTTCGAGCTTCTGGAGTACCTGTCCGCGCTCGACAACATCACGCTGCCAGCACGATTGGCCGCGACCGATCGTCGCGCCGCACTGGACGAACGCGCGTGCGAGCTTGCCCGATTGGCGGGAGTGGATCACGTGCTGCACCGCAAGCCGCGGCGGCTCTCGCAGGGTGAACGCCAGCGCATCGCCATCTGCCGCGCGCTGTCGACGCGTCCTTCGGTCCTCTTGTGCGATGAACCCACCGGCAATCTGGATCCGTTGAGCACGAGCGCCATCCTGAACATGCTGACCGACCCGCAGAGCACGCAGGGTGCGAGCGTCGTCATGGTCACGCACAACCACCAGCTGCTGGATCGCTTCGACCGCGTCATCGACTCCGCCTCGTTTGCGGGCCCGCATCTTGTCTCCGGAGGCACCGCATGACGACGGTGATCCTCCTGGCACTCGCCCATGCGCGGCATCACCTCACGCGCACGCTGCTGCTGATTGCGTGCATCTTCGTCTGCACGCTGGTGCCGCTGGCAAGCCGCGTGCTTTCGCACACGCTGGAGCAGTCGCTGCTGCTCAGAGCCCGCTCGACCCCCCTCGTGGCCGGTTCCAAGGGCAGCCGCGTGGATCTGGTGATGGCCGCGCTGTACTTCCGCCGGTCGCCGGTGGAACCGATCACGACCGCGACATGGCTCGAACTGGCATCACAGACCCGCGGCACGGTGATTCCGATCAACGCCGCGTTCACCGCCCGCGGCCACCCGATCATCGCCACACCGCCTGACTATCTCGAGTTCAGATCACTCCGCTGCGCCCGCGGCGTGCCCCCCGCCCTCATCGGCGAAGCCGTGCTGGGTGCCGGCGTGGCACGGGCCACGGGCCTGGGACCGGGCGACACGATCTTCTCCGATCAGCTCGAAGTGTTCGATCTCTCGACGCCGCCTGCGTTGCGCATGCACATCACGGGCATCCTGGAACCCCGTGGCAATGCCGACGACGACGCCATCTTCACCGACCTCAAGACCGCATGGGTGCTCGCTGGCCTTTCGCACGGCCACGCCGACGCCGCGTCGAAGGTGCCCGAACCACTGGTGCTGGAGCGCTCAGTCGGGCGCGTCGTCGTGAGCGAGGAGCTTGTGGACTACAACGAGATCACCCCGGCCACGGTCGCGACGTTTCACCTCCATGCCGACCCGGGCTCGCTCCCGCTGACGGCCATCATCATCGCGCCCGATTCTGAGCGGGAGTTATCGCTGATCAAGGCGCGGTTGAACTCCAAGGAGGGCATCCAGGCGCTCGTGCCAGAGCAAGCCGTCCGGGAGGTACTGGCGATCGTCGCGAGATTCGAACAAACCATTCGCATGCTCTCCACGGTGATGGCCGTGCTCACCGCCATCACCATCGGCCTGGTGACGGCACTCTCAGCTCGCATCAGGGCGAGAGAGATCGAGACCCTGGGCAAGCTGGGGGCCTCGCGGGGCACCGTCTCACTCCTGTTCTGTGTGGAAATGGCAGCGCAGCTGTTCATTGGA
>JBILUL010000022.1:0-48916 GCA_044371005.1 Phycisphaerales bacterium
GAAGCGTGCTAAGCTGGGGTTGTGTTGCCACGTGGCACGACTCTCCGAGTCGTGTTCTGCAGTCTCATGGCTCTCTGAGCCATGTCGGCGCTCTGGCTCGCAGCACTGGCATTGCTCAGAGAGCAATGCCACGAAGAACACTGCTCGGAGAGCAGTGCCACGTGGCACGACTCTCCGAGTCGTGTTCTTCAGTCTCATGGCTCTCTGAGCCATGTCGGCGCTCTGGCTCGCAGCACTGGCATTGCTCGGAGAGCAATGCAACGGGGGAACATTGCTCGGAGAGCAATGCCACTAGGCCTTACGGACAAACTCTGACTTGAGCCCCATCGCGCCAACGCCATCGATCTTGCAGTCGATGTCATGATCGCCATCCACCAGACGGATGTTCTTGACCTTCGTGCCGCCCTTGACCACAAGCGAAGAACCCTTCACCTTGAGGTCCTTGATCACGATGACGGAGTCACCGTTCTGAAGGACATTGCCGTTGGCATCTCGCACCGCAGTGTCTTCGGGCGCCTCGTCCTCGGAAGGGGCAGCCGCGGCTTGCACCTGAGGCCATTCGTTGGCGCATGAGGGGCACACGAACATCACGCCATCGCGATAGGTGAAGTCGGCATCGCACTTAGGACACTTGGGGGCATCGTCGCTCATGAAGACCACCTGAAATACAGAACACGACGCGATGCGGAAGACGACCGACAAGGTCGAAAGGCACCAGACGCCCGGAAGCAAGTCATGGATTCAGAAGCGGAGATCAGAGGCCAAGCAGCAGGCGCTGGGGATCTTCGATGGCCTGCTTGATGCTGACCAGGAACTGCACGGCCTCAGCACCATCGATGATGCGGTGGTCGTAGCTGAGTGCCAGGTACATCATCGGGCGGATGGCCACCTGGCCGCTGCCGGCGGGGAATTCGATGGCGCGGGGCTTGGTCGCGTGCATGCCCAGGATCGCGCTCTGGGGCGGATTGAGGATGGGCGTGCTCATCAGGCTGCCGTAGATGCCGCCGTTGGTGATGGTGAACGTGCCGCCCTGCATTTCATCGAGGCCAAGCTTGCCGTCGCGGGCGCGAGTGGCAAGGTCCTTGATGGTCGACTCGATGCCCGCGAACGAGAGCATGTCGCAGTTGCGGACGACGGGAACGACCAGCCCCTTGGGAGTTCCGACGGCCACCGCGATGTCCTGATAGTCGTGACGTTCAACGCAGGGTGCGCCCGTCTCGTCCTCGACGATCGAGGCGTTCACGAGCGGGAACTTCTTGAGGGCCCCCACCGCGGCCTTCACGAAGAAGGACATGAAGCCAAGGCCGATGCCATACTTCTTCTCGAAGTCTTCCTTGTAGGCCTTGCGGAGTTCGATGACGGCGGTCATGTCGCACTCGTTGAAGGTGGTGAGCATCGCCGCGGTGTGCTGGGCCTGGACCAGGCGAGCGGCAATGCGCTGACGCAGGGGCGTCATGCGTTCGCGTGTGACGCCACGCGAGCCGGGGGCAGGAGCGGGTGCGGGAGCGGGCTTCGCGGCGGGTGCAGGAGCCTTGGCTGCTGCGGGGGCTGCTGCCGGAGCCGAAGCCGCGGCAGGCTTGGCATTGTCGATGAAGGCGAGAACATCCTGCTCGCGAATCCGACCACCAGCACCGGTGGCGGACACCTTGATCAGATCGACACCATGCTCCTTGGCGAGCTTCTCAGCCAGCGGCGTGGCGCGGACATCACCGGAGGTGTGTGCGGATTCCGTGGCAATCGGTGCTGGGGCTGCGGCGGCCGCAGCAACTGGTGCCGCGGCGGGCTTGGCAGCAGTGCCGGCTTCGACCGAACCAATCACTTCACCCACCTGCACAGTCGCGCCTTCGGCAGCGACGGTCTTGAGTGTTCCAGCTTCGGGAGCCCGGATCTCGAGCGTCACCTTGTCGGTTTCGAGTTCGGCCACCACATCGTCCTTGTTGACGGGTGATCCGGACTTGATGCTCCAGCGCGAAAGCACGCCGCTGGTGATCGATTCGCCGACGCTGGGGATGATGATGTCAACGGCCATAGGTGAAACTCGCTGTCTGGGGTCGGATCTGGGGTCGAATCAATCGCCATCAGATCCGAAACCGGCTGTCAAAGCTGGAGGCAAACCGTAGGGAACTCGTGCTTACTTCTTCTTGTCGTCCTTGGGCTTGGCCCCGATCGCGGCGGTGAGCACCGCTTCCTGCTGTGCCTTGTCGGCCCTCTTGCTGCCCACGCACGGTGTGGCGCTGGCATGGCGACCGATGTACTTGAGATCGATGCCTGCCTGCTCGCGGAAGAAGTCCGCCGCGTAGATGTAGGCACCTGCGTTGCGGGGCTCTTCCTGCACATAGCAGCGTTCGGCCGTCTTGGGGTACGCGCCGATGATCTGCTTGGCCAGTTCCGCATGGAAGGGGTAGAGCTGCTCAACGCGGACGATGGCGATGTCCTTGATGCCAAGGGCCTTGCGACGCTCGACGAGCTCGAAGTAGACCTTGCCGCTGCAGACAATGACGCGCTTGACGGCCTTCTTGTCGAGGGCGTCCTTGCCGGTGAAGGCCGGGTCGTCGATGAGTTCCTGGAAGCTGCCGCTGGTGAGCTCATCGATCGTGCTGGTGGGCGTGCGCAGCAGGCTCTTGGGCGACATGACGATCAGGGGCTTGCGATAGCCGGCCTTGAGCTGGCGACGCAGGGCGTGGAAGATCTGCGCGCCGGTGGTCGGATAGATGACCTGCATGTTGTCGTCGGCGCAGAGCGAGAGGAACCGCTCGAGGCGTGCTGAGCTGTGCTCGGGGCCCGCGCCTTCGTATCCGTGCGGCAGGAGGAGCACCAGACCCGACCAGCGCGACCACTTGATCTCGCTGCTGGCGATGTACTGGTCGATCATGATCTGCGCGCCGTTGGCAAAGTCGCCGAACTGGCCTTCCCACATCACGAGCATGTTGGGATGCGCCATGCTGTACCCGTAGTCAAAGCCCATCACGGCGTATTCGGACAGCGGCGAGTCAAAGACCGTCAGCTCGCTCTGCTTGCCATCCACCGGCGTCGTGCTCGAACGATCCGCCAGCGGGCGCATGTTGTTCAGGCTGACGTACGGCGTACCGGTGTTGAAATCGCGAATGACGGCATGGCGGTGCGTGAAGGTGCCGCGGCGGCAGTCCTGCCCGCTCAGACGCACGTGGATGCCCTCGAGCATCAGCGTGCCGAACGCCAGCAGTTCACCGGTCGCATAGCTCACCTGCCCGTTGGTCGAGATGGAGCCACGTTCCTCGAGGAGTGCCTTGAGCTTGGGGTTCACGGCAAAGTCGGCAGGCGCCTTGCCCAGCGCGGCGCACACCTCGGCAATGGCCTGCGGGGATACGGCCGTGTTGATGGGCCCGAACTTGAACGTGTTGTTGATGCCGCTCCATCGCTCGCAGCCGGGGTCGATGGTCGGAACGATCGGCCCCTTCTTGGCCTTGGCCTGCGCGGAATCGAGCTGCGCATCCAGTTCGTCGGCGATCTGCTTGGCCTTGGCTTCGGGAATCACACCCTGATCAAGGAGTTTCTGGGTGTAGGTCGCCAGCGTCGTGTGCTTGTTCTTGATCATCGCCGCCAGGGTGGGCTGCGTGAAGCTCTGCTCATCGCCTTCGTTGTGCCCGTACTTGCGGAAGCACCACAGATCAATGAAGATGTCCTTCTTGAACTTCTGGCGGTATTCAACCGCGAGACGCGCCACCTGCACGCAGGCCTCGGGATCCTCGCCGTTGACATGGAAGATCGGGGCCTCGACGGCCTTGGCGACATCGGTGCAGTAGATCGTGCTGCGGCCATCCTCGGGCAACGTCGTGAAGGCGATCAGGTTGTTGATGACGATGTGAAGTGCGCCACCAACCGTGTACCCCTCGAGCTGGCTCATGTTGAGACACTCGGAGACGATGCCCTGCCCGGCCACCGCGCCGTCGCCGTGGATGAGCAGCGGAATCACACGCGTGCGGTCAGTGTCATTGATCAGCCGCTGCTTGGCACGGGCGCGGCCCAGGACTACGGGGTTCACGCTCTCGAGGTGGCTG
This sequence comes from Phycisphaerales bacterium, assembly GCA_044371005.1. Classification (GTDB taxonomy): domain Bacteria; phylum Planctomycetota; class Phycisphaerae; order Phycisphaerales; family UBA1924; genus UBA2402. Next base: position 4,038 of record JBILUL010000022.1, read on the forward strand.
GGGTTGCTGGCCATCGTGAGGTGGACCGTGCGGCCGCTGCTGGTCTTGCGGTCATCCGAGTAGCCGCGGTGATACTTGACGTCGCCGCCGCCATCGGCAAAGCCGGCTTCCCAGTTGTCCTCGAACTCGGTGAAGACCTGCGCGTAGGTCTTGCCCATGACGTTGATGAGGACGTTGAGGCGGCCGCGGTGGGCCATGCCCAGGACCATTTCCTCGCCGCCCAGTGCCGCGGCTTGCTCGATCGACTGATTCATCATCGGGATCAGCGTGATGCCGCCTTCGAGACTGAACCGCTTCTCCGAGCCGTAGCGCTTGGCGAGGAAGGCTTCGAAGATCTCGCCCTTGGCCAAGTCTTCGAGGACGCCGATGCGCTCAGCGGTGGAGAGGGCCACCACGCCGCGTGTGTGCTCGAAGCGATCGAGGAACCACTGACGCTCGGCCGTGTTCTGGATATGCATGAACTCGACGCCCACCGAGCGGCAGTAGGTATCTTCGAGGTGGGCGATCACTTCGCCCAGGGTGGCCGAACCGGAGAGGCCACTGAGGTTGGCTTCCGCACGCTTCGTGAGGTCAGCCTGTGTGAGACCGTACTTGGCCGGGTTGAGTGCCTCGGGGCGTGGGCGTGGGCGGCCGAAGGGATCCAGCTTCGCCGCGAGGTGTCCCTGCTCGCGGTACGCCTCGATGAGTTCATCGACCGCACTCTGGAAAGGCGAGGCAACGCCAGGCAAGGGCTCGCACGCGGCTTGCCCGTTGGAGCCAAGATCAAAGCCCTGGAAGAAGGCCCGCACATCGGGCGTCACCGAATCAGGATCCGCCTTCCACGCGGCATACTGACCCTCGAGATAGTCCCCCTGCCAGCCATTGACCGACGGAAGAGTGCTGCCCGCTGCGCCCGACTTGGTGGTACCTTGCTTCGACATGATGCTGCCATTCTCGGCCATCGACAGATGCCGTATAAAACCCGAATTTCACTCCCCGCGCTCGCGGGCCGTGATGATACGCTGGAAGGCCCGCTGGCACCCTCCCATGCCCATCGATTGCGAGGTTTCACACTGTGAAATGGCGCAACCCATGGCAAACGCGTTCACCCGCGCGGCAACCCCATCCCCACCCGTTTCAAGGGGGGGTGTGGGGCAATAGCGGTCAAGCCTGCACGGTCGAATCGCACATGGATGGCCACGGGCAAGCCCGGGATCGACTTGCTCTTTCAAGATTCTGACTCTGCCTCTTTTCTTATCCTGTCCATCCTGTCCATCCATGTTCTCTCAAGAGAGTGGAACATGGATGGACAGGATGGACCGGATGCAAGGCGCGGCAAGTGACAGGTAGGTGCGACATTCGGCATGGACGTGGAGCATGGGTTCGCCATGTCCCGTCAAGGTCACCAGGAGCCCACTTAACCGAACTTGCCGGTGATGTACTGCTCGGTTTCGGGCAGCGTGGGCGTCTGGAAGATGTGGGCGGTGGGCCCGAACTCGACGAGGCGGCCCAGGTACATGAACGCGGTGTAGTCGCTGACGCGTGAGGCCTGGCCCATGTTGTGGGTGACGATCAACACGGTGTAGCGCTGCGAGATTTCGAGGATGAGTTCCTCGATCTTGAGGGTGGCGATCGGGTCGAGGGCCGAGCAGGGTTCGTCCATCAGCAGAACTTCAGGCTCGACGGCGATGGCGCGGGCGATGCACAGTCGCTGCTGCTGTCCGCCGGAAAGTCCCATCGCAGACTGCTGAAGCCGATCCTTCACTTCGTCCCAGAGTGCTGCTCCACGCAGGCTTTTCTCGCAGACTTCCTCGAGTACCTTGCGGTTGCGCTCGCCGTGGATGCGAAGGCCGTAGACCACGTTGTCGAAGATCGACATCGGGAATGGGTTGGACTTCTGGAAGACCATGCCCACGTTGCGGCGCAGATCGATGACATCAGTCTTGGGGCTGTAGACGCTCTGGCCACCAACTTCGATATCGCCCTCGGTACGAACGCCATCGACAAGATCGTTCAGCCGATTGACCGAACGCAGCAGTGTGGATTTGCCGCAGCCGGATGGGCCGATGAGCGCCGTGACGTGGCCAACAGGGACCTTGAGGGAGACGCTGTGGAGTGTCTTCTTGGTGCCGTAATAGAGCGAGAAGTCCTTGACGTCGACGATTGCCTTGGCGTTGGTCAGCGACGGGTGGATGCAGGGAGTGTGCGGGCGGTTGTTCTGGATGGCACCAAGCACATCGAAACGCAGCGGAGGACGCGGCATGTCCATGATGCCAGATTCGCCTCCGAGCGGGGGCAGCGGGACTGCAGCGGGTTGGACTCGTTCGTTGGGCATCGACGAAACCTGCGTCACACAATCCTCCGGGTGATCGAACGCCGAGCCAGCAAACGAACCGCAAGATTGAGCACCAGCAGCAGACTCACGAGCACCAGGATGCCCGCCCATGCGAGCCTCTTCTGCTCGGGGTAGGGACCGGTAGCATAGGTGTAGATCTGCACGGTCAGTGACGGGAAGGGGAGGTTGGGATCCACGGTCAGCAGTCGACTGCCAAGGGCCGTGAACAGCAGCGGCGCCGTCTCGCCCGACACGCGCGCCAGCCCCAGCATGATGCCCGTGATCAGGCTACCGGTCGCGGCAGGAAGCACCACGCGCAGAATCGTCTGCGACTTGGTCGCCCCCAGCGCCAGCGATGCAGCACGGTAGCTGTCGGGGACGAGCTTGAGCATTTCCTCGGTCGTTCTGGCCACGATGGGCACCATGATGAATGCCAGCGCAAAGGCACCTGCCCAGCCGTTGTAACTCCCCATCGGCACCACGACCAGTTCGTATCCCAGGATGCCCACGACGATGCTGGGTACGCCCGCCAGGACATCCGCCGTGAACCGGACAGGCCCGAGCAGCCACCGATCCTGTCCGAACTCCGACAGGTAAACGCCCGCCGCGACGCCCAGTGGAACCCCGATGACTGATGCAACGGCCACCAGCACGAGCGTGCCGACGATCGCGTGGAGCATTCCGCCGGGGCTCACAACATTGCCGCTGGGAACCTTGGTGAAGAAATCAAGCGACAGCGAACTGGCACCGATCGACACCAGGTACCCAAGGACCCAGACCAGCACCCCGACGATCAGCAGCGCACACGCGGTGCAGCCGATGAAGAAAAGGGAACTGACGGATCGACGGTAGATTTCGTGGCCGCTCTTTGGCATGCGGTGGTGTGGAGGGACTCTGGGAAGGGACTAGTGTGCCGCGGCGGAGCGGGAGGAACCTCCCCCGACCAGCCAGCGAGCGACGATGTTCATCAGAAGGGACATGAACAGGAGGATCAGTGCCACCTGAAGCAGGGCGGACCGGTGCAACGTGGTGCTCGCCTCGGCGAACTCGTTGGCAAGCAGGCTTGCCATCGTCTGGGCAGGGGCGAACGGCGAGGGTGAGATGCGGTTGTTGTTGCCGATGACCATCGTCACGGCCATGGTCTCGCCGGCTGCCCGGGCAAGGCCGAGCATCACCGCGCCCGCGAGTCCGCTGCGGCTGTACCGGAGCATCGAGAGCGAACTCTGCCACCAGGTTGCTCCCATCGCGATCGTCCCCTCGATCTGCACCCTGGGGACGGCCTTGAGCACATCGCGGCTGATCGATGTGATGATCGGGAGGATCATGATGGCCAGGATCAGGCTGCCGCAGAGCATGTCGCGGCCAGTCAGGGGAATCTGCCGGATCGTGGCGGCTCCGTCGGTGGTGTTGGACTCATGAAAGAGCCACGAAAGGCCGGGAACGGGCGAGAGCACGCTCGAGATGAACGGCTCCACGTGGTTCTGGAGGATGGGCGCAAGTACGAACAGACCCCACACGCCGTAGGCGAGGCTCGGAATCGCTGCGAGAAACTCAACCAGGAACGAGAGCGGAGCCGCGATCTTCCAACGCGGTGCGACGCGCACAAGGAAGAGGGCCGCCCCGAAACTCAGCGGCACCGCGAAGATCAGGGAGAGCGTGGAGCTGACCAGCGTGCCGTAGATGACGGGCGCGGCACCAAACTCGGGCGGAATCGTCTCCGTGACGATTTCGCCGTCTTCCATGACAATCTTGCCGGCTTCGTCCTTCTTGGGGCGTTCGAGCTCGTTGGGTCGCCACTGGGTGGAGGTGAGGAAGCCGGGACCGAACTCCTTGAAACTCGGCAACGCCGCGTAGGTCAGCACGACCACGAGGCCGAGCATCATGAGCAGAATCACCATGCCGCTGGAGCGGACGCCGACAAGCAGCAGCACATCGAAGAATCGAGTGCGGCGGCGGCGGCGAGCCTGCGCATCGGATGCCTGCTGGATGGGTTCTGGCTCGTTCATCGGCTGAAGGGTGAGGAGCGGCCGGGGACCAGGAAAGGGAAAGAAAAGACATCGCCGCGATACAGACTCGCGGCGATGTGGAATAAGAGCGTATTCAGTTCAATGGACCCGAGTCAGGTCTTCACGACATCTTGAAGCAGACCTGGGATCACTTGCCGCCGAAGGAGAGAGCCTTGAGGGCGGCGTCAACCTTGCCCTTGACGGCCGGGGCCAGGGGGGCGTAGTCCATTTCGGAAGCGATCTTCTGACCATCGGTGACGCACCAGTTGGCGAAGTCGATGAGGGTCTTGGCCTCGTCGGCGCTCTTGGCGGTCGAGAGGTCCTTGTAGAAGATCAGGTAGGTGAACGAGGCGATGGGGTAGGACTTCTCGCCGGGCTGATTCCAGATGTTGGCAGCCAGGACGTTGCCCTGGAGGTCCTTGACGGCACCTTCGCCCGCCGCGGCGACGGTCTCGGGGGTTGCCTTGACGAACTTGCCGTCCTTGTTCTTGACCGAGGCGAAGGAGATCTTGTTGGCCAGAGCGTAGTTGAGCTCGATGTAGCCGAGGGCGCCGGTGGTGCCCTGAACAGCCGCGGCGACGCCTTCATTGCCCTTGCCGCCCTGACCGACGGGCCACTGGACCTGCTTGCCAGCACCGATGCTGCCCTTGTAGGCTTCGCTCTGGGTGGCCAGGTAGTTGGTGAAGACGAAGGTGGTGCCCGAACCGTCCGAACGCCATGCCGGGGTGATGCCCATGTCCGGGAGGTTGATGCCGGGGTTGATCGCGGCGATCTTGGGGTCGTTCCACTTGGAAACCTTGCCCATATAGATCTCAGCGAGGATCTCGCCGGTGAAGTTGATCTCGCCCTTCACATCGGGCAGGTTGTAGGCGGGGACGACCGCGCCAGCACAGCTGGGGATCTGAACGACGTTGCCTTCGCCCAGTGCGGTGAGTTCCTTCTTGTTGAGGGGGGCATCGCTGCCCGCGAAGTGGACCGTCTTCTCCGTAATGGCCTTGATGCCGCCGCCCGACCCGATGGACTGGTAGTCGATCTTGACGGTGGGGTGGCTCTTCTGGTACTCGCTGACCCAGCGCTGATAGAGGGGGTTGGGGAAGGTGGCGCCGGCGCCCTGAAGGCGGACATCACCGCCCGCAACAGCGAGGCTGGAGAAGGAAAGGACCGAGGCGGCCAGCGTAAGGGAGGTCGTCTGCATGGGTTCTGCTCCTTGAGATTCAGGTCGATCACGCCGGAGTCAGGACGGGGTTTGACGCCTGTCCTCCGGTCTTCATAATCGTTGCCGCGTGCTTGAAAAATGCGAGTTTTGCACCCGGGAAAGGGGGCTAAGAATGCGCTAAGGTGGCCATCGCGGCGTCGCGGAATGGGCTGCACCACCCCTCAAGGCCCCGGACGCGTTCCGAACGGCCGGTTGGGGAGTGACCGGGTCGATGCGGGTGGCTCAGGGCTGGGGCTTTCCAAGGAGCACGGTCGTGGACTCGGCCTGGACGGTGCGTCCCTTGGCATCGGTGAAGGAGGCGATGATGTCGCCGGATTGTCCCTGGAAGACGTCGCTGCCGCCTTCATCGAGCAGGCTGAGTTTGATGACGTAGCCTGGACCGACGCCAGCATTGACCATGGCGACATTCGCGCTCTTGGACGGGAGTTTCCACTCGCGGATGGCGGCTCCACCCTTTCCAACGAGCTTGAAGTTGAACTCGCCGGGCATGTGGACCGAACGGGCGTATCCGGCCTGAAAGATGTAGACCGTGATCAGGCAGGTATCAAGGTACCCGTTGGAGTTCGTGTCGCGCAGTGCCTGCGCGGCCATGAACATCGTGCTCGGCTGCGGATTGGTCGGGGCGGGTCCCACCTGCGGCCGCTGCGGATCGTCGGCGACGCACCCGGTGAGAACGATGCCCGTCAACGCCATCGCGGTCACGAAGGCACAGGATCGAAGCGAAAGAACGCGTTGGCGCGAGCACTGCTGCATGGAACAGACCTTTGGTTCACCGATCACTTGGGCACGACACGGGGCCCATCCTGTTCACGCTGGGGCGAGACGTATTCGGGGAAGACGGGCACGGGCGCAGGAATCTCAGTCGACGCTGGAGGGCCGTCGAGCGGCGAGGCCTCGGCATCGCCGGTCCGTGCGGGGTCAAGGCCCTCGAATGTTCCCTTGAGCTGCTTCTCGCGGGTGGCCTTGATATCCGCCTTGATGTTCTCGAGGAAGTCCAGCACGCGGCTTGGGTCCTCCATCCGATCAATCGCCTGCCCCGACACATCCTCGGCCATGCCGTGCGCGGTGCCGGGGATGCCGGGAATGACGCGGGGCGTGACGATGACCAGCAGTTCGGTCTTGCGGGCCTCATTGATCTTGGTGCGGAAGGGCGCGCCGATGACGGGGATATCACCCAGCAGCGGCACCTTGGTGCGTCGCTGCTCCTGGGTGGTCTGGATGAGGCCGCCGATCACCACGCTCTGCCCGTCACGCACCGTCACGACCGTCTCCACCTTGCGTCGGGTGATGACCGGGGCCGTCTGGTCGCGATTGATCTGCGTCGTCCGATTGGTCAGCTGCGAGATTTCCGGGTTGATCTCCATGCGCACGAAGCCGTCGTCGCTGATCGCCGGCGTCACGTTCATGATGATGCCCACGGGGATGCGCGTCACCGACGAGACGAGGCTGCCGACGCTGCTGCGTTCGGTGTTCCCCGCGACACCGATCTCATCGCCCACGTTGATCTCGGCCTTCTGATTGTTGTTGACCGTGACCTGCGGGTTGCTGAGCACCTCAAGCTTGCCCTGCGCTTCGAGCGAGCGGATGAGGATGCTGAAATCCGCCGAGGAAACGGAGAGATTCGGCACGCCCAGCGCGGTAGCGACGCCGCTGCCGCCGCCGAGCGAACCCAGCTTGTAGCCTTCGCCGCCGAAGGGGCCGACGCTGACATCCATGCCCCACTGCTCGCTCGTATCGACCGTGACTTCGGCCAGGAGCACCTGAATCATGACCTGGGGCGGGGGCGTATCGAGTTCGTTCACGATGCTCAGCACCGTGTCCATGTACCGGGGCGAGGTCGAGATGACCAGCTTGTTGGACTTCTCGTCGCCCACGACCGTCACTTCCTGCTCGAGCCGCCGCATCAGGCTTCCTGAGAGCTGCGGGCCAAGCGTGACGCGTTCGCTGTCGTTCTCACCCTTGAAGTAGCTTCGCAGCGTGGTTTCGATCTCACGGGCCTTGGCGTTGCGCAGCGAATAGACGCGGCGTTCACGCTCGTTGGCCTGAATGCTGTCGAGCTCGCTGATCACCTTGCGCACCAGCGTGAGATACTCATCGGTGCCGCTGACGATCAGCGTGTTGGTGCGTGCGTCCACCGCGATGCTCAGCTGCTGACGCTCATCGGGCACCGCCGTCACGGAGGGGAGATCCTCCACGGGCGGGCCATCGGCTGAACTGCCTTCGGCCTGCCGTGGCGTGCCCGCGGGCATCAGCACCATCGCATTGCCGCGTTCCTCGAGCTTGAACGTGTCCTTGAGCACCTGCGCCATCTGACGCGCATCGGCGTTCACCAGCGTGAACTTCTCAATCTTGCGTGCGCCGGCGTTGGAGCGTTCGATGTCCTGGATCATCTCGCTGATGAGCGTGACCATTTCCTCGGGCGCCGTGATCCAGATGGAGTTGGTGCGGGAATCGGGGGTCAGCGTCACCTGATCGCGGATCGCACCATCAAGCTCAGCCTCGGTGGGCTTGCGTCCGGTGATGCCGGCGAGCTCGCCGACGATCTGATCGCGCAGGAACTGGATGCGTGTGGCCTGGCGGATGCCCACCGACCGACCGCCGCCCACAGGACGACCAGCGATCACCGACTCCACCAGCCGCACCACTTCCGCGGCATTCGCGCTCTTGAGTTCAATCCACTTGATCTGCTGGCGAGCCGCCACTTCAGCCGAATCGATCTTCTTGGCGAGACTCCGCAGCTCGATCATGTCCTGCTCGTTGCCCGCGATGACCAGCGCATTGAGCCGCTCGTTGGCCGTGACGCTCACGGCATTCTGGCCGCGGCGTTGATTTTCCTTCTCGACATACAGACCCGTCAGCGCGAGAGCGGCTTCACTGGCTCTTGCCTTGGTGAGCTGGATCATGTCGACACGCTCGGCCGCCGCGGCCTTGGCCGCGTCGGAAGTGAGTGCGGCGATGAGCTCGTTGACGACCGCCAGGTTCTCCTGGCTGGAAGCGACGATGAGCAGATTGCTCACAGGCTCGGGTTCGATGCTGAAGGCATCAAGGGGATTGCGGACCCCGCCGCTCTGCGCCGCGGCGGAGATGCGTTCACGCATCAACCGGTCGATGCGGGGCGCCAGCTGGCGTACATCGGAGTTGGCTACCGGCACGACGTGCAGGCCTACTGAGAAGTTGGACTTCTCGCCGTCGAGGGTCTTGAGCATCCCCTCGATGATGGCGGTGCTCTTGGGGCTGGTCGCCACGATCAGCGAGTTGGTACGCACATCCGAGGTGATGATCACCCGATCCTCGGGGCGCATGTCCGGCAGCGTCTCGCGTTGACGAAAGAGATCACGAACGACACCGGCGACGCGGTCGCTGGAGGCGTGCACCAGCGGGAAGATCCGCACGGCGTTCGCGGCGGAGGCCGCCTCGACATCCAGCTGCGCCACCATCGCCTGGACAATCTTGTTGTTGGCGGGCGTACCGACGATGATCAATGCATTGAGCTGTTCATCGGCGTTGATGACAAGGCCAGTGACCGGCGCGAACAGATCGGCCTGAATGGCCGACTCTGGCTTCTGCGGATCAATCGCCTTGCCGTCCGCGCTCATGCGCAGACGGCCGAACTGGCGCTGCATTCCCACGGATTCGGGAGTCAGGGCCATGCCGCGGACCAGCACTTCCTGAAGCTTCTTCGAGAGGGTCGCAGCATCGGCGTGCTTGAGCGGGAGAATGACAGGCTCGATCCAGTTGGCGGCCCGGTCGCTGTCGAGATCCTTGATGAGTACTTCGATGAGTGCAACACTCTCCTCGCGGCCCGCGACAACCAGCGTGTTGGTCCGCTCATCAATCGCCGCGGCGATCTCGCCGGCCAGAGCCTGCCCCACCGCGGTGGGCGGGAGGCCCTGGCGTCGTGTTCCGGGCAATCGACGCAGCGCCTCACCCTGGCTGAAGAGCTGATCGATCACCTGCTTGACGCGAGTGGCCGAAGAGTTGCTGAGCGGGAAGATCCGGATGATGACGGCATCGCCCACCGGCAGCGTGTCGAGCAGCTTCACCATCTCTCGCATCGCATCGACATTGGCCGGAGTGCTCGCGACTACGAGTGCGTTGGCCTCGGTGTCGGCGATCAGGCGGATGGGCTTGGTCAGGTCAACCTGTGCTGCGGACTGATCGACCCCGGGCCTGGAGATGCCAAGTCGCCGCACGTGCTCGGCCAGTGCCACACCGGGGCCCGAGCCGACGATGCTCGCGGCATCGACCTTGAGCATCGCCGTCAGCGTGTCGGCCAGCGCCTTGGCGCTGGCGAGCTTGAGGGGAATCATCGCCACGGTCTGCAGCGAATCGGCGGGTGCGGCATCGATCGCCTTGACCAGCGTCTCGATGGTCCGGCCATCGCCCGCTGAGGCAACGACCGCAATCGCACGGCGGCTGGTCATCGGAACGATGATCACCGGTTCGGCGACGACACCGGGCGCTTCGGGGCGTTGGGCCTTGGTCACACCCATGTCCTCGAGCATCTTTCGGACATCGGCCGGATTGTTGTTGACGACATCGATGATCGTCACCGACTGATTCAGCGCGTTGATCGCCGCGTCGGCGCCGCCATCGGGCCCGGCGGGAATCGGAGCATCGAGTTCGGCGATGACCTTGCGGATCTCCTCGAGCAGCCGCTCGCTGCAGGCAATCACCAGCGAGTTGGTCGAACGGTCGATCTCGATCGCCACGCTCTCGCCCAGCTGCTGTGCGGCGGGGGTGAAGGTCGCCAGCAGCGTCTGACGGATGCGTCCCGCGGCGATCGTCTTGAGTCGGACGACGTGCGGCATGATCCTGCCCAGTTCACCCTGCTCTTCGAGCGTCTGAGCCAGGGCCTTGATCTGCGCGAACTTCTCATCATCAGCGCGAACGATCAGCGCCGCGCTGGCATCGTCGCCGATGATCAGCACGCTGCGGGGGCCGATGGCCTGCACCGACTTGTCGTTCTTGCTCAGGAAGAGTTCACGGATGGTCGAGGCGACCTTCGATGGCTTGCCGTTCTTGAGCGGGATGATCTTCGCCGCGGGCATGTCGGCGAAACCCGAGACATCCAGCTGCTTGATCACCTGCGTGATGCGATCCATCTCGCGGCTGCCGGCGAAGACGATCAGCGAGTTGGTCTGAGCCTCGGCCGAGACCGTGGGCAGTCCCTCGGCATCGATCAGCACCGATGCCTCGGGCATCTGGTTCTGCCGGTTGCCCTGCCCGTTGCGATTGCCCGCACGAGCCTGAGCCTGGCGCAGCTGTTCTTCAAGGGGAGCGCGGAACCCTTCGTTGAGGGCGCGGGCGATGCTTGTGGCCTCGGCGTACTCGAGCGGGATGACGGCAAGCTGGCGCTTGGTGTCGTATTCCTTAGTGTCGAGCTTGCCCAGGAGCGAGCGGATGCCCTCCCACTGCGTCCTGTCGGCGCGGATGACCAGGGAGTTGGAGAGGGGGTCGGGGAGAATCGTGACGTTGCGTGCCGCGGGGTTCGCGGCTTCGCTCGCGTAGCGGCCGTAGAAGAGCTTGAGGGCGTTGGCGGTCTGCTCGGCGTTGGCGAAATCGAGCTTGACGAACTCGGTCGTGCGTTCCTCCGCCGCGGGCTGGTCGAGCTGCGTGATGATCTTCTCGAGTTCATCGATCTGATCAGAGGGGGCGTAGACGGTGATCGTGTTCTCAGGACGCGAATAGTCGATGGAGGCCTCGGCCTCGGTGGCGTTGCGGGGGCGAGCCCGGACGACCTGATCAAGCGTGTCTGAGACCGTCATCGCATCGGCATGTGCGAGCTTGTAGCGGCGGAAGACCTGACCGGAGCGGACGGGCTCCTTGTCGATCTTGCTCACCTGCTCCATGACCAGCGCGATGGCCTCCTTGCTGCCGGTGAGCAGCAGGGAGTTGGAGCGCACGACGGGCGTCACAACGACCTTCACGTTCGGCGGCAGTGCGGCCTTGAGGGCGGTGGCGACATCCTGCGCACGCGCGGTGGTCAGCGCGATCGTCTCGATGTTCGCGGCTTCGGCGGTCGGCGGCGCATCCAGCTGGCGCAGCAGACCCGTCACTTCATCGAACATCTTGTCGGGCGCCGACACCACCAGCGAGTTGGTGCTGGGCTGGGGTGTGATCACCACGCGCTCGCTGGGCGAATCCGCCTTGGTGAACATCGCACGCAGCACATCGGCGGTATCACGGGCCGTGCCGTTCTTGAGCACGTACACCTCGATGCGCCGATCCTTGCCCGCATCGGGCTGATCGATCTGGGCGACCAGATCGCGCAGCACCGCGATGTCGGACTCCTCCGCGCTCACGATGAGCACGTTGCCATCGGCAGAACCGATGATGCTCACGCCGGTGGATTCGAGCCCCTGATTGCGGGCGCGGTCACCGAAGAACTGCTTGAGGTTGTTCGCGGCACGATCCGCCCTCGCATGATTGAGCGCAATCGACTCAACCTTGCGCTCCTTGCCTGCCGGCGCCGAATCAAGTTCCTTGATGTACCCGGCCGCACGGTCCAGCTGCTCGGTGCGTCCGACCAGAATCAGACTCTTGCGAAGCTTGTCAACCTGCACGGTGATCGCCGCGGGATCGGGCCCGCGCCAGCTGCGCCAGTTGGGCGTTGCAAAGGCCCGCTCGAGCACGGTGCGGACGGCCGCGAGATCCGCGTTCTTCACTTCCACGTTCCGGACCGTCATCTCCGCGCGCTGCTCGGGTGCCACATCCAGCGAAGAAAGGAGCTTCTCGACCATGTCAAGCTGCTCGGTGCGTCCCAGCAGCACGAGGCTGTTGGCCGATTCATTGAGTTCGATGAAGACTTCGCTCTCACCGCCGCCCTGATTGCCGCCCATCATCGCGGTCCAACGGACCTGTTCGATCATGTTGCGGACCGTGTCACCGATTTCGGTGACGCGGGCGTGGCGCAAGCCCACGATGCGAAAGACCATGTCCGCCGCGGGGCTGGGGGTGTCAAACGTCTTCACCAGGCTCTGGACCTGTGCAAAGTCCTCATCTGAAGCGCAGACCACCAGCGTGCCGGTGCGCTTGTCGCCCGTCACCGCGACGCGATTGACCGCTCGCTGGCCGGGGCGCGAGGAGACCTGCGCTCGGTCGGTGAAGAACCTCTGGAGTGACGCGGCGACGCTGGCTGCATCCGCCCGCTCGAGCTTGATCGAGCGCACCGGAAGCCCGCTGGCCTCGGAGGTATCGACTTGCGCCACCAGAGCACGGACCTGCTCGAGTTCCTCCTTCGGGGCTCGCACCACGAACAGACTTGATCCGTCCTGGGCAGAGATCCGAACGCGTTCACGCTTGCCCGGATCCTTGCCGATCACCACTTCCTCGACGATGCGCTGCACGGTGCTGGGCGATGCCTGCTGCAGCGTGATGATCGCCATTTCGGTATCGGGCGTCTCGGCCGAGGCGTCCGCGCTGGTGAGCAGACGCGTGATTTCCTCGTGCTGGCCGCTTGTAGCCGTCACAAGCATGCTGTTGGTGCGTGGGTCGGCCACGAAGCGAGCCTGCGGATATTCCCAGTTGGTCGGGCCCTGGCGCTGGCTGTCAAAAAGCTGCTGGAAAGTGCTGGAGAGCTGCTCCGCACGGGCGTGCTCGAGCGAATAGCGGCGGATCGCAAGCCGCCCCTTGGCGGGACTCTGGTCGATGGTCTCAAGGAGCTTGTCGATCAGCACGAAGGCCTCGGCCGGTGCCGCGACGAGCAGAGACGTGCCGTTGGGATCAGGCGTGAGCCGGACCGAAGCGGGGTCGACTCGCACCGACGTATCGGGTTCGCCGTCCTTGCCGGGAATCGCGACTTCCATCATGCGAACGCGCTTGGCCTGCATGCCCGAAGCGGTCGGATTGAAGAGTTCACGCACGGCCTGCACGGCTCGCGCGGCATTCACGTTCACCAGCGGATAGACCTTGATGGTGGTCTTGGTCGGGTTGTCGAGCTGTGAGACGCTCGCGATGACGCCGCCGATGGTCTCGAAGTCAAGATCGTTGGCAAAGACGATGAGGGCCGAGCCCGCGGTATCGGCGGTCACGCTCACCGGGCCGGTGAATCCGCTGCGACGCCCCTGCGCCGTCGAACCGATCTGATTGATCGTTGAGTTGACGACCTGCGCCAGTGCCGCCACATCCGATGACGGCGGCAGCGTAATGACACGCACTTGTCCTGGCTGCGAGGGGATCTGCCCTGCAAGCTGCTCGGCCAGCGCGGCGACGCGATCGGTCTGGCGGGGTGAACCCACGACGACGATCGAGTTGCTCGCCTTGTCGACCGCGATGGTGATCTCGGGCTCATCATCGGTGGCCGGCGCGGCTGCCGCGGCGGGCTCCGGAGGCCCAATCAGTTCCGGCGCGGCCGATGCCGCGGAGACACCGATCAGGGCCGAAGCGATGAAGCTCTGCCAGATCGGGCCCGTGCCATGATCCTGACGAAGGTCCTTTGCATCGAACAGGGCCGTGGCGCCGCGCTGGGTGCCGACGACATCGTGCAGCGGGATGATGTAGAGCGAACTGGACTTCTTGGGCGTGTTCTGACGCTTGAGCAGTTCCTCTGCGGAGATCACTTCCACCTTCGAGGTCCCCTGCTGCTGCATCAGGCGTTCGAGCATGCGTGCGAGCAGTTCAGCATCGACCTTCGACCGGTCGACATTGATCGTCCGCATCTGGCGTGAGCTCACACCCGCGGCTTTGTCAAGCGTCGAAGTGAGCTGCTCCACCACCGCCATCTGCTCGGCGGTTCCACGAACGATCAGTGCATTGCTCTGCGCATCCACGCGGATGGTGGGCGGCGTCTGCGTTGCCTTCTCCTCGGCGAAGACCGCCGTGAGATTGGCGGCCAGCTGCGTCGCATCCGAGTTCTGGACAGTGATGACACGCACCATGCGCTGGGCGGCGGGGTCAGTCCCTTCACTATCGACATCGAGCTGCTGAGCAATCTCCGCCGCGACATCGAGTACGGAACGCGGTCCGCTCACGACGATCGCATTGATGCGGGGTTCGCTGGCCACGCGGATGCGGGGCTGCTCGACAGCGCCGCGAGCCAGTGCCTGGGCCCTGGCCCATTCGGGCAGCTTGTCCAGCCCCGATTCACGCTCAAGCACCTGCTGCATGACCGGAGCAATCGCCTCGGCACGGGCGTGCTTGAGGCTGATGGTCTTGACGCCCATCCCTTCGGTATCGACCGCGACATCGAGTGATTCAATGAGCTTCTCGGCCCGCTCGATCTGCTCGGTGGTGCCCACGACGGTGATCGTGTTGCTGGCCGGCTCGGGCGTGATGGTGGCCTCGGGCTCTCCGGGCGCGGCCTGTGCCTTGATGGTCTGGCGAATTGCGAGCGCCGCGGTCTCGGCCTTGCCCTTGCCAAGACGGAAGATCCGCATCTCGGTGGCCGTGGCGACGCTGTCGGCATCGAGGCTCCGGATGATTCCATCGGCGATCGCCAGCGCCTCGCGAGGTGCCGAGACGATCAGCGTATTGGACGCAAGGTCGCTGGACACCTCGACCAGACGGTCGTCGTCGGGTGCCGTCTTCCCCGCTGAAGCACGCATCTCACGGACGCGCGAGGCGAGCAGACGCTGCACGACTGTCGCGAGCCGCTCGGCACGCGCCCGCGTCAGCGGATACATCTTAAGTTCGGTGGGAGCGACTTCGGGTAGCGCATCAACCTTCTTGATGAGTTCCTCGATGGTCGGGAAGACATCGACATGGCCGCTGACGATCAGCATGCGGGTGGGCGCATCCATCGACACCGTGACGGGTGCAGTTGCCACCTTGCCGATGCTCGCCAGCGATCCCGAAGTTGCCAGATTGCGGATGGTTGCCGCGAGGGCATTGATGTCCGCACGCTCGAGCTTGTAGGTGCGGAAGACCACTTCGTTGGACACCTTGGCCTGATCAAGGCTCTTGACGATCTGTTCGAATCCGGCGAGGCGCTTTGAAGGTGCATCGACGATCAGCGAGTTGGTTGCACGGTCGCCGCGCACCACGACTTCGCGGGCAGGCTTGAGATCCGGCCGCGGCTGGCGCGTCCTGGGGTCCAGCGGGACCGGCGGTTCGGGGAACATCTGATCGATCGTCTGCGCCAGATCCTCGGCGCGGGCCACCTTGAGCGGGAAGATGCGGATCTCGCGCCCCTCCGCCCCCGAGGCCTCCATCTCATTGAGCTTCGTCACGACCGCTTCAATCTCGTTCAGCGCATCGTCCGTTGCCGAGACGATCAGCGTGTTGGTGCCCGGATCCGCCTCGATGCTCACCGGACTCTTGCCCCGCTGCTCGATCGGACGCTTGTCGAACTCCTTCTGCAGCACCACGGCCAGATTCGCCGCGTCGGTCGATCGCAGCTTGAGAATCCGCACCGGCGGACGGTCCGCGGCCTGCCGATTGTCCAGGCTCTTGATCAGCGATTCAATGATCGCAAACTGCCCGGGCTGCGCCGCCACCATCACGCTGTTGGTCGCTTCGATGGTTTCAAAGACCGGCTCGGTGCCGCCCTTCACCGAGAGCGTCTGACTCGTCTTGGCCATGTCGCGAAGGAAGGCGACGATCTCATCAGCCTTGGAGAGCTTGATCTCAAACAGGCGCACTTCACGAGACGGGCCGCTCTGCTTCTGAAGTTCCTCAACCACCTTGGTGAAGCGTTCCAGTTCCGTGCGTCCGGCCACGAGCATCAGCGCATTGGTGCCTTCATCGACCGTCACGGTCACGGGGTCGTTGACGCCAAGTCGCTCGATCTGTGCCTGGTAGATGCCCATCGCGCGGTCCTTCACCGCCGCGGCCTTCTCGTTGGCAATCGGCAGGACGCGCAGTTCACGCAGCGTGCCGTCGCGTCCGTCGAGCTTCTCGATCAGCCCGGCGATGACGCCGATCTGCTGCGAGCGTGCCCTGACCACCAGCATGTTCAGTTCATCGACCGCATCGAACTGCGGCTCGACGACATCGGCCACGGCGGGCATCATCACCGCCAGCAGACGCGAGAGCTTCGCGGCCAGCACACTGGGCTGGCTGCGGGAAAGCGTGAACGAGCGAGTCTCCACCGCACCCGCCAGCGATGCCTGCACGCTGGTGAGCAGTGATTCGAACTCCTTGAGCGCAGCGCGCGGGGCAATCAGCGTGATCGCACCGGTCGCCGCGTCCGCCGAAGCATTGACGGGCGAGAGTTCGGACTTGCCGGCCTTGGTGTAGAGATCCTGTGCCTTTGCGAGCGCCGCCGCGGCATCGGCGCCGGGCAACTGCATGATCCGCACTTCCTGATCCGCCGCGTTCTGGACATCAAGCGCGGCGACCGTCTTCTCAAGGTTCGTCACCTCGGCATCAGGCCCGGCGACGATGACGCTCTTGCCATCAGGTCCCGCGACGATCTTGATCGCCTGGTTCATCCGGGGTGGCAGGAGCTTGGTGGCGATGGCCTCAATGCTCTGGGCGGTGGCAAAACGCAGCGGAATCACTGCCGCGCGGCGTTCGAGCTTCACGCCAGTGGTGCCCTGCGGGCTGGTGACGCCCGGATCGATCTGCGACAGCAGCGCTGCGGCCTGCGCCAGCATCGCGGCATTGCCGACGATGGTGAGCTTGTTGACTTCCGGCAGCGGGATCACCGTGGGCTTCTTCTTGGGATCGGTGGTCGCGAAGAGCGCATTGACCTGGGCCGCCGCGGCATCTGGTGCCGCCGCGGCGAGCGCAAAGGTCTGCATCTGCTGGTCCACGCTGCCACTCTCGGGCGTATCGAGCAGCGTCAGAAGTTCTTCGACTGTCTTGATGCGTGCCGCGGTGCCAACGGCGATGATGGAGTTGGTGCGCGGGTCGGAGGCCAGTTGCAGGCCGTTGACCTGCTGTTCCTGGAGGGTGCGCTTCTGGCCATCCTTGTCGACGATGACGGTGGTGATGCGCTCGCCGACCAGGCCGCGGAGTGCCGCGAGCACGGCTTCCGACTGCGCGTGCTTGAGCGGGAAGATCTTGAAGGCCGAATCGACGGGGCGAACGGCATCGATGGCGTTGACGACATCGCGGATGCGGCGGACCTGTGCCGCGGCTTCGACGACGACGACCATGTTCTGTGCAGGGACGGCGATGACGCCGCCGTAGGGACCGAGCATGGGCTTGATCTGCTCGGCCACCAGTTCGGCGCGGGCGTTGTCCAGCGGCAGATTGACGGTGACGATCTCATCGGGCTTGAGCTGATTGACGCCCGTGGCGTCGGTCACCAGCAGGGGCTTCTTCATGGCGTCCTGAATGGAGGCCAGATAGAGGTACTGATCCTGCTTGCGCAGGTGCACGCCGAATCGGGCCAGATTCAGGTTGAGGATCGACATCGCGTCTGCGAAGGAGTAGCCCGTGGGGCTGATGAACGTGATGGTGCCCTGGGGAACCGGCGCTTCGAAGATGATGGGGACGCCGGCTTCGCGGGTGAAGGAGTCGAGCACCTGATCGATCAGGGCATCCTTGAAGTTGAAGTGAATCTCGCCGGGAAGAGCAGCGGGTGCAGGTGCGGCCGGCTGGGCCGGTGCCGGGGCCGGGGCGGGTGCAGGTGCGGGAGCCGGAGCAGGCGCAGGTGCTGCGGGTTGCTCGGAAGGCGGTGGGACCACCGTGCCGGAACCGGGCGTGGCGGAAGGTGCGCTCGATGCGGGCGAGGGCTGGCGGGCAAAGGCACTGGCCGCGATGCCTGCGCATGCGGTGAGAGCCGTCATGATCTGCCCATTGGTCTTGCGGCGATGCTTCATACAGACAACCTCCAGCACTCTTGAACAACAACCTACCGGCCCCCACCAGACCCCCAACCTGTCCACCTGCAACCCCTGCCGCACCGCTTGGGAACTCCACCCGCAGGACGGTACGACCCCGCCCCGCGATCACACGCCCCAAACGGCTCAAACGACGGGTTTTCGCGAAGAGAGCACCTGGCCGTTGAGCACTTCGAATCGTTTGCCGCCTATATCAAGAATGGCACGTTCCCCGAGTGCATCGATGAAGACTGCATCAAGAACGGCGCCACCGCGCTGCACCGTCACCCGCTGACCGCTTTTGATGTTGACGAAGAAGGCTTCGGGGCCTGATCGTCCGGTGAAGATGCCGGTCAGTCGCCATTCCTCGTAGGGTGCAAAGGGCTGCGGCGCAACCGGCGCTGGCTGGCCGTCGCCAGCGGTTGGTGCGGCCACCGTCACGGTGGGTGCCGCGTCAGGCGTCTTGACGATCGCCTTGGCGAGCACACGCCGATTGACGATCTGCGTGAGCATTGCCTTGACGGACTCATCGGTCTGGGCGATGACGGGCTCGGCCGTCTTCTCGCTGCGCAGCCTCGGGGCAAGGAGGGTTGCTGCCTCGATCCGGATCTCGCATCGAGAAGCGTCCTTGCCGCCGGCGCCGGGGCGCAGGGTGAATCCTTCGATGCGATGCACCCAGGGCTGCGACTGAACGCTCGCGAGCGTGGCCAGGGCCTGCTCGACGGTGCCTGAAGCACGCAGGGTGCCGCGAAGCACGCTGAAATCAGGGCTGTTTCGCAGGGTGGATTTGAGCACGGCCGGCACCGACTTTGCCACCAGCAGCGGGCTCTTGACCTCCTGAGGCTCTCCGTGATCGACGATCACGCCCGTCAGCCCGTTGGACTCGGCGATGCGCGACAGACCGTCACGGAAACGCGCGCTCACTTCATCGAGCTTGACGCCCAGCGTCGTCGCCGCGGCGGCCTTCGATCGGTCGCTGATCTCAAA
The DNA here is from genome assembly GCA_044371005.1 of Phycisphaerales bacterium. Classification (GTDB taxonomy): domain Bacteria; phylum Planctomycetota; class Phycisphaerae; order Phycisphaerales; family UBA1924; genus UBA2402. The sequence continues at coordinate 23,271 of JBILUL010000022.1, forward strand.
CTGGGCCGAAAGCTGGCCTTCGAGAGATTCGATCGACGATCGTGCCGAGCGGATGTCCGACTGAATCACATCGCGCTTCGACGCATACAGAGTGCGATAGCCATACCACGACCCTGCCGCGATTGCCAGCAGCACCGACCAGCGCACGACTACATCCTTCGCGATTTTCATGGCGTCCCTCCCTGCGCAGGAGGTGTCGTCGCCGGTTCAGCGGCCGGCGCATCCTTGGCGGGCGTCTTGGCCTTGGGCTTTGGCGTCTTCTTGTCCGCGGCACCGGGCTTCTTCGCATCCGCGGCGGGCTTGGCGGCCTGGGGCTTTTCCAGCGGCGAAAGCTTCGCGCTCGTCAGCGACAACTCGAAATGGTCCGGCGAATCCGGGCCCTGGCTCTCGACGCCATACTCGCTGGAGGCCAGAAGCCGCTCACGAAGTTCCGACGCCGTCTGGCGGCTCTGCACCTTACCGGAGAGATCGAATGTGACTTCCGGCGCGGTGGCCCAGCGGCCATTGAGGTACCCGCCGCTGGCCATCGTGAAGGTCGTGGGCGCAAAGAGTCGCGCCGAAACATCATCCACCACTCCAAGCGTTGGCGGCGGCAGCGAATCACAGATGGTCTTGATGTGCCCGATCCAATCCACCTTGGCACCCGCCCAGCGCTCGAAGTGATTCACCCGGGCGTGCTCGAGCTGGAAGGCCTCAAACTCCTTGCGGAGCGATGACTCGCGGACCTGCAGTTCGGCATGCTCGGTGCGCAGCTTGCCCAGCGCCCGGTCGGCAACGATCGACCCCACACCGCCGGCAAGAATGAGCCCCAGAGCCGTAGCGAGCGCCAACTGGCGCGTTCTTGCGTGCGTATCTGGCAGCTTGCGAGGGTTGGCAAAATCCAGCGACGGCCGGTTCAGCAGCGTTTCGCTCAAGAGGCCAACCAGCGGCGCGAGCAGCGCACGGTCACTTTCCGACATCGCCTGCGGAACATCAACGAATCCGGGCATTCCCACAAGATCCCACGTGCACGAAAGCGCCGCCGCGGCACGCTCACCCACGAGCTTCGACAGATCGCTCTCCCCGATCACTGCCACCAGCTCCGGATCACCACCAGGCCGCACGGCCCTGAATCCCATCCACGTCCGCTTGGCTTCCACCGAAAGCCGCTCCGCGAATGACTCTCGCTCTCCTTCGGCATTGCCCGGGCGGGCAAGGTCCACCGCTCGCGCAAACGCGAGCTGCCCATCTTCCACCACGACAAACTCGGTCGAACCGGCACCGATGGCAAGGCCCATGACCGGCCCGCTGCGACGCTGCGAAAGATCCGCCAGCAACGCCGCGGCACCAAAGCACCGCAGCCCGATCCGCCGCAGCTTGAGCCCCGCACTCTGCACCAGTTCACGCGACCAGGCCACGCGATCGCTGGGCATCGCGCCGGCCATCACCGGAAGCGTCTGCGAAGGCGCCATGCCCGGATGCGGCACTGGCGGCAAATAGTCGATCGCGGTGCCCTCGATCTGCATCGTGAGCTGCCGCACCATCTGAAGACGGACGATGTTGGCAAGCTCATGAGGCGTCAACGCCGCCGAGGGCGGAAGCGCCAACTGCTTCAGGACCACGTCGCTGCGCGAGACAGCCAGAATGGTTCGAGATTTGGTGAGCTGGGCGCGGACGAACTCGCTGCCGATCCACTCACCCACCGCCGCGGCACGATCTCCGGTCACGGTCTCAGGCCGCGTGGCAATCAACCAGCGACGCACGGCAATGCGATCACCCGTGACCACCGCGCTCACCGCGGCAAGCCTGGCTCCATCGATCTCCAGCACGCTGTATTCGCGTCCTACGGCCACAGGCTCCTCTTTCGCTCGGGACCGGCCAGAAGGCAGGTCCAAACCACTCGCATCATCGCACCACCGCTGGCACAACCGATTCCGACTGGCCCCTACCGAGGCCGCCAACGACCCGACCGCCCACCCTGTGAATCACCCGATGCCGATTCCCGAACAGGATCCGATCGCCCCGACGAAGGCAAAGATTCGCTTCCTTCCATCATAACGCTTCCATCGTCCTCGGGGGGTGGCACCCGAGAATCTTCCGAACGAAGCGAGTTGCTCGCTCGCCTCGAGGAGACCATGTCAGGCTGCCGCGGCTTTTTCTTCGCTGGCGCAGGCTTGGGCGCTTCACTGTTCAACCCACCGGGGGGTGTGGAATCAGAGGGGGTCGGCGTCTGCGCCGACGGGTCTGCCGCGGCGCTTCTGGCGAGTGAGTTGCGGACAACCCCATCGGCGACGACCTGCCACGTTGCGTCGTACATCCCCACCACACGCACCTTGGGGCCCGAGCAGTCGATGATTGCATCAACGAGCATTCCGGAGGGGGGCTCGTCGGCGCGCGGATCCGTCGCTGACGGACTCGCCGCGGCGGTCCCGCCAAGCCGTTCAATCACCGCCCGCACCTTGATGCGCCACTGCAGCGAGCGATTGGTCACCTTGTCAGCAATTGCTGCGAACTGCTGGGGCGAAAGCACGCCCTGCGTCAGCGGCCAGGCAAGATCTCCCTTCGATGCCGCATCGAGCGACGCTCGCGTGGCAACAAGCCGTTCAGCGAGAGGCGCATCGATCCCCGGAAGAGTTTCGAGCAGTCGAGGCTGGGCCCGGAGCAGGTCGAGCCTGCCGCGTGGAAATGCCTTGGCATCGGCGCAGATCAGGTCGAGCACGCTGCCGATCTGACGTGGCGGAACGCCCGCCGCGGCGAGGGCCTGCACTGCATCAGCAAGCTTCTTGCCCTTCCACGCGGCGTCCGTGAGCATGGCCTCAACCTGTGGCTTTGCCGCTGCTCCGACGAGTCGATCCAACTCAGCACGCATGGAGTCTTCAAGGCCGCCGCCCAGCAGCAATCGCCTGGCAATGCCGCCCTGCCCCTGCCCGGCGACCGAACCTGGGTGCTGACAATCCCAGGCCGATGCGGTCAGGAGCGAGGAGAGGGGTGTCACTGCCGCGGCGGGGAGTCCCGTCTGCGGATCGGGGAGGGGCACACCCGGCTGACGCGGGATGATGCTCATTGAGTCATCCGCAGCGGTGAGCTCACCGAGCACGTCATCAGCCAGGGCATACCCGCCCGCGGGCCTGCTGGAAATCGCAGCCGCGGCGGTTACCGGGTCGCACCCCAGCTTCACCAGAAGCGCCGCGTCGGCGAGATTGACATCGATGAGGGCCGATTGTGCCGCGGCCCGAACCACCTCGGGCGCCGCGGCAGCTTCGCGCGTGGCTGACGCCACCGCTTCGAAGGTGATGCGCCCCTGTTCGCCCCTGAGTTCATCTTCAAAGACCGTGACAGATTCGGGCAGTTCAAAGTCAGCGCCTGCGAGAATCTGGTCGCGTTGCTCCTTGAGCGCGTGCATCGCGACGCGCACACCAGACCAGGCCACGGCGCGGAGCTGATCATCGCGTCGACGCAGCTGTGCGAGATTGCCATCGGTCTGCACGCGAACAGCCACCGAAGCGCCCAGCATGGCGCACACCACGATGAGTACTGCAACCAGCAGCAGCAGTGAACCGTGACGCGAACGAAGCCTGTTCATGGCGTCACCTCGCCCGCGGCGACAGGCTGAGGCGTTCCAGCCCCGTCGGTTGCTTCGCCATCTGCATCCGCATCGGGAACGCGCAGCGTGATGAGCACATCGGCGGGCTGCGACTGCGTCTGCGAGTCCTCTTCGCCGGCGGAGGTTGGTGTGTGCCACCACAACGAGAGCTCGATCGCGGCGGGAAGCCGCCCCTGCGATGCGGCGTTGAACTCCTCGCTCCACTGACGGCCGTCGTAGGCCTTGAAGGCGACCGCGCCCACATCTGTCACGATGGGAGCTGCGGCTCCGCCATCCCACGATGCCATCAGCATGCGCGAACCGGAATCAAACTGCAGTCGCAGAAGCCGCACGAAGGGCGCACGGCCCGGAGTCTCACCCACGCGCACCACGCGGCAGGGGATCGTGAGTGTTCTCGCATCACCGGAGAACGATGCCCCACCACCACCCACTTCGCTGGACCCAATGGCCTCCTGCAGCAGACTGTGGAGGCTGGCGCATGCCAGCGAGCGGGCCGAGGCAGCGCTCAGGCGATCCCGCGCGGCACCCAGGCTCCAGAAGAATGAGAAGGCTGCAGTGACAATCGCGCTGATGAGGACGAGTGCCACGAGCACTTCCATCAGCGTGAACGCCCGCCGCGGCGAGCGGGAAGCGACTGGCCTCATGGCGTGCCTCCCTGCTGCGAGGTGAGGTCAATCAACTGATGCAGTGTGGCAATCGCGGGAGCGGTGGAATCCTCGCCGCGCATCACGCGGACCGTGACGCGAACGAGCGAGCCGAACTCGGAGGGCTGCGTGTCAACAGTGACTCGCCAATCCCGCTCTCCGGCGACGCCGGTGCGCCACTTGTCAACGGGGCCCTGGACCGTTTCGGGCGTCATGATTCCTGCATCGATCATGGCCATCGCGCTGGTGGCGATCTGTGAAGCCCGTGCTTCGTCGGCACGAAGTGCCGCGGACGCAGCGGCGCTGTCGAGGCAGGCCACGACCGTCACTGCCGCGGCGATCAGCAGCGCCAGTGCGAGCATGCACTCGAGCAGAATCGAACCGTGTGATGCGATGCTACGTCGGCATCGCAGCGTCGGGCCGTTCCTGGTCGTCGTCGGGCTTTGAGGGCTTGGTCCCATCTGGTTGGTTGCGTTCCTGTGCGTCCTTGTTCTCAGTTGCGGGCTTCTTGTCGCTCGATGGCTTGTTCGCCGATGAGGGCTCGGGCGTTGCGTCCGATGCCGAGGGTTCGGCGGTCTTGACTGGTTCAGCGGGCGCGGCGTTCTCCTGCGCATCGCGGGACTTGGGGCTGGCCGGCGTCTTTCCCGACGCGGCATCATCGGCGGGATTGAACGACAGCACCCAACTGACAGAGAGAGTCCACGGATTGACATCGAGCTTCCATCGCCGGCCATCGGGCTCGGTCAGTTCCAGATCGATGAGCACATCGATCTGGCCGCTGGGCCAGAGGATCATTGCTTGTGCAGGTTCGCCAGAGTCCAACGTGCTCTCGGTCTGGGTCGCTGGCGTTGCGGATGATCCCGAACCGGTCTGCGACCCATCGTCGGCCGCAGCAGTGCCCTCTGACTCGGACGCATCTTCCTCATCATTGAGTGTGGAAGCCGTAGCCACCGATAGAAGCCAACCGCGAGGAAGATCCACCAGTGATGGCGGTTGCTTGCCTTCGTCGATCACTGTGCCCGCGCTGCCCGTTGGATCGGATGAACCCGGGAGCAGGCGAGCGCCCAGCACCCATCGCACGGTTGGGGCTGGCGGGGGAGCGTTGCGCCCCGATTCCGCCGGGTCCGACGCTGCTGTCTCACCGAGCGGATCGGAAAGTGCTTGCACTGGTGCGGCACCTGCAAGCGGCCGGGACGCAACCCAGAGGACGCGTGGCTGTCGAGATCGCATGGACTCGATGAGCTGGTCCTTGATGAGCTCGACGACCTGCTGACGCACCTGATCGCCCTGCACGTTGCCAAGCCACGCCGATGCTGCGGGGATGACCAATCCCGCCAGCGCCAGAAGCAGCAGGAGCACAATCAGGATTTCAAGCAGCGTGAACCCTCGCGCCTTCGCACGAGCGTGGCGTGTGGCCCGAACGGCGATGGGGAGTTGAGAACACACCACAACGTGCCGCGAATGCGATGGCCCGCACCTGCGGGCACACTGCAACCACTCCTGATTGTCTGAACATCTGGTCGAGGTACTTCACAGTTCAACGAGCGCTGGATGGGCCACGCGGCTGATCAGTTGCCGCCGCCGCCGCCACCACCACCACTGCCGCCCGAGTTGCCCGAAGGCGTGGTACCGCTGTTGCCGCCTGTGCCCTCTTCGGACTTCCAGGAGTTGATGTCGTCGGCGGTGCCTTCCTGCTTGTCGCGGCCGTACGACCAGAGATCGTACTTGTCTTCTTCGCCGTGCTCGCTGACCTGGCGGTAGCCCCATTCATTGCCGAAACGGTCCTTGGCCATGGGCTGCTCGAGGAGTTTGCGCCACTTCTTGGCTTCTTCTTCGTCCTGGAGCTTTTCCTTGTTCCAGAGGACTTCAAGGCCCTCATCGTCGGTGGGATAGCGACCGTGGTCGAAGCGGTACTGCTTGAGTGCCTGCTCGAGCGTGTTCATGTCGATCTTGCAGAGCTTGTTCTCGGCATCTTCCTTGGTGCCAAGGAGGTTGTACGCGACCAGGCCACCCAGGGCCAGGACGATCAGAATGACGATCATCACTTCGATGAGCGTGAAGCCATGGCGAGCCGCGGCGAACATGCGGGTGGACTTGCGGGCATTCGGGCTGGTCATGCAACGTCTCCAGAACGATCTTCGAGGTGATCGAGGCGGACTTGGACATCCGTCGCGACCACGGACACAGTGCGTAGCGGCCGGACAACACATACCGGCACAGACACGACGGAAACACCAGCCATCACCCCCGCTGGTGCTCCGGGCTGCTCTAGGGGAACAACCTGCGGCTTCCGTCGTGAATGTTATTGGCGCAGGCCGCGTCTGCGTTTGATTTTCCGGGTCAAAAAAGCTTTATTTACCCCGGGCGATGGCCCGGGGTGGTTCACACGGCCTGGCTGAGTTTGGTGAGCGGCAGGAGCAGTCCCGCCGCGACCATGCCCACCAGCCCTGCGATGACCACGAGCAGCAGGGGTTCGATGAGCCTGATGGCGATGTTCAGCAGGCGATCCAGTCGCTGTTCGACGGTTTCTGCAATCGTCACCAGCACTTCACTCAGGTTGTTGGCCGACTCGCCGACGCGGATCATCTCCACGACGTCGTCATCAAACAGCCCGGAGGCTTCCAGCGGCGGCGCGAGGTGCTGACCCGACTTGACGGCCTCGGCCGCTTCGTCGACGGCACGCTTCATCAGCGGCACTCCGACGGCATCTTTGGAGATGTGCAACGCGGCGAGCATGGGGACGCCGTTGGCGAGCATGGAGCCCAGGAGTCGACAGAGTCGGGCTGTGGCCATGCCGCGGATGATGGGGCCGATGATCGGGAGTGTCACCTGAGCGCGTTCGAGCAGGGCGCGGGGCCCGGGCCGCCGCAGTGCCCACGCCGCGGCGGCGATGATTCCGGCCAGGACAACCAGCGAATAGAGCCCGTAGGTGGTGACGGCATCGCTGACACCGAACACGATGCTGGTGATGGTGGGCAGTCCGCCCTCGATCCGGGCGAACATCGGTCGGAATCGTGGCACAAAGACCCCGAAGATGACGGCGGCGATGCCCAGGCCGAAGACGATCAGCACGGCCGGGTAGACCATGTTGCCGACGATCTTGCCGTTGAGATCGGCCTGTTTGATGACCAGGGATCCCAGCTGGGCAAGCACCGAATCAAGGAAGCCGCCTCGCTCGCCTGCCCGGATCATGGCGATGTGGAGCGGGGGGAAGGACTCGGACCGCTGTTCCATAGCCGCGGCGAGGTCGCTGCCTTTTTCCACATCGTTGGCCAGCCCCGCGAAGACACTGCTCACTCGGGGGCGGCTCTTGCGTCCACCCAGAAGTCTCAGCCCCCGGAGCAGGGGAACGCCTGCGCGGAGAAGATCGGCGAGCTGGGTATACGACTCGCCAAGCTGGCGGGTGGGAAGTCGCCTTCCTGAGGACTGAGAGGAAGACCTGGACTCTTCGATGCGAACCGGGGTGAGTGAGCGCGAGTCAAGTTCGGCGAGGATCGCCTGTTCGGAGTCACCGGTGAGGGTGCCTTCGACACGATCGCCCGAGGCGGTGATTGCGCTGTAACGGAAAGTGGCCAAGTTGAACTCGGGATGAGTCTAGTCGGTCCTTTGACCGCGCGGAGGCGGAAGGCAGGGGCTGGGCGGTCAGAGGGGTGTGACTTCGAGGGGGCGAACCCGCCGACGCGGCCGGGTGCCAAAAGAAAAAACGCCCCCCTCCAAGCGGAGGAAGGGCGTAGGGTGGTGTTCAGAACTGGATCAGCTCAGGTCGGGCTTAGCCCAGGAGCTGCAGAGCCGAGTTGGGCTGCTGGTTGGCGAGCGACAAGATGTTCGTCGAAGCCGAGACCAGAATCTGCGAGCGGGTGAGCGAAGCGGTTTCGGTGGCGAAGTCCGAGTCGCGGATGACGCTCTGAGCAGCCGAGGTGTTCTCGACGCTGACGTTGAGGCTGCGGATGGTGGCACCCACTGTGTTCTTCTGGAAGGCACCCAGGCGGCCGCGGAGCGCGGAGACCTGCGTGATGGCTTCCGAGACGATCTTCTGGGCACCGTTCACATCGCCGCTGACGACGTTGTTGGTCTTGCCGCTGGCGAGGCGATCGAGCGTGCCCACCGTGCTGTTGCCCAGCTTGCGGACAGCGACGTCGCGGATGCCGATGGAGACCTTGCCTGCGATGTCGACCTTGCCAGCAAGCTGGAAGTCGGCACCACCGCCGGTGACGTAGAGGGCGGGGCTGGAGCCCGAACCCACGTTGCCCAGACCCTGCGACTCAGAGGTCGAGAGGGTGAGTTCAACATCGAGGAAGTCGGTGTTGATGCGGGCGGTCTTGCCCTTGGCGGTCACGGCGATGCCGTTGATCGTGCCGGCGAGATCCTGGCCGTAGTCGATGATGCCGTTGGTGGCGGAGGAGAAGGAGCTGTTGATGGTGGTGTTGGCCGTGTTGAAGGCCGCGCCGCTGCGGTTGTAGATGCCGCGGACGGGCGTACCGGCGTCACCGTTGGTGGTGCTGTTGATGCCGCCCGCGTCGATGACCTTGACCGAGACGAACTCGGCGGAGCCGAAGTCGCTGGAGGAGAGGCCGATGCGGGTGGCGCTCGAGGAGAGGCTTGCCGTGACACCGGTGACATCGGTGAACGTGTTGATGGTGGAGACCATCTTGGCCAGCGTGGTGCCTGAAGCGAACGAGAGTTCGCGGCTGCCCTTGCTGCCCGAGATTTCAACCACGAACGACGAGCCGGTGCCGATGTTCAGGCTGGTGCCGCCCAGCGAGAGGAACATGCCGCCCTGCTGGGCTGAGGTCGTGACCTGCATGTCGACTGACAGTGAAGCACCCGTGTACTTGGCTGCGTTCACGCGGAAGTCGCTGACGCCCGACTGCACGCCCGAGGTCTTGAAGTCGAAGTTTCCGTTGAGCAGCTTGATGCCCTGGAAGTTGGTCGACGACGAGACGCGGTCGATGGTCTGCAGGATCGAGTCGATCTGCAGCTGGTTTGCGTTCTTCTCTTCGTTCGAGAGACCGGCGCGGCTGGCGGTGTTGGTCACCAGGCCCTGGAGTTCGGTCAGCAGACTGCTGACTTCCTGCAGGCCGCCTTCGGCGATGTTCACGACCTGATCGGCACGATCAGCGTTGGAGATGGCCTGCGAAGTGGCCTTCTGCTCGGAGCGAAGGTTTTCGCTGGCGATGAGCCCTGCGGGGTCATCCTTGCCGCGGTTGATCTTGAGACCCGTGCTCAGACGCTCGAGCGAAGTCGAGAGACTGGCGTTATTCTGCGAGAGCACCCGCTGGGCGATCATCGACTGAACGTTTGTATTAATCCGACCCATGGAGATCCTCCGTGCTTGGTGGGAGACAACAGATGCCCGAGCGCCGCGAGACTTCGTGTTGCTCGCCCAATGAGCGCCGCCGGCCGAAAACAACCACCCGAACCGACGTGGCCCGGGGCTCGTGACAGGTGCGGAATCCGTTCCGTCCGTCACCCTGTGGCTGAGAGTGCCACAGGCTTACCGGAGAATCGGCGGTACGAAGGGGCGGCTTAAGCAAGAGGTCCACGATCCATCATCGAAATCTCCCAAATACGCACTTTTCCGGTCTCCTGGTGGGGCGGAATACCCGGCATATGCCACAGGAATCGTGCAGGTGCCAAAGAAAGCGGCACCCGCGGCGGGGATGCCGCGGGTGCCGTCAAGGATCAACCCTGTTTTTCACCGCCCGTTCAAGGCGGGGTCGCTCGCTTAACCCAGGAGCTGGAGGACCTGCTGACTCTGCTGGTTGGCCAGCTGGAGTGTCGAGGTACCCGCACTGCTGAGGATCTGTGCACGCGTGAGCTTGCTGGTCTCATATGCAAAGTCCGCATCACGGATCGAGCTCTCGCTCGCCGAGAGGTTCTCGAACTGACTCTGCAGCGAACGCTGATTCGTCTCAAGGACGTTGCGTTCGAATGCACCCAGTCGTCCGCGAAGCTCGGTGACCTGATCGATGGCGTTCGTGAGGATGTCACTGGCGCCCGAGAAGTCACCCGTGCGGACATTGGAAGCGATGCTGTAGGCCTGGCCGCTCTTGAGTGAGCTCAGATACTGCACCGCTCCGCCCACCAAGGTGGCACCCAGCCGCGATGCCGCGACCGAGGGGATGCCCACCGTGGCCTGCTGTGCCGCGGTGACATCGGGTCCGAGCTGGAAGAGTGAGCCGCCGCCGGTGATGTAGAAGTTGGATGCGGTGGCCGTCGGCATCGTCGCGGCATCTTCGGTGAGGAGCATGTCAAGACCCAGCGAAGGGGAGTTGACCTTGACCGAAAGTCCGCGTCCATTGGCAAGGTTGCCGTTGATGAGGGCCTGGACATCCTTGCCTGTATCGCGTTCACCGCTGATGAGCTCGCCGCCTGTGAGGAAGCTTGACCACGGGAAGGGGTTGGGCTCCTCCATGGCGCGGTCGCTGGAGAACTTGAAGAGGTCAAAGGAATCACCGGCCGGTCCGGGACCACCGAGTCTCTTGACCGAGACGAAGGCATCAGAGCCGTACTCGGAGGACTTGAAGACCATGCCCGAAGCCGCGACGCCGTTGATCAGTGAAGCTTCAACGCCTGTGAGGGCGGTGAGGTTGTTGACGGCCGTGACGAGTTTGTTGAGCGGCTGACCACTCTGGATCTCGATCACCTGGACACCGTTGGGGCCCGCGATCTCGAGTGTCATTGCACTCAGGATCACGCCCGCCGGGGTGGTGTTGCCGTTGTAGTAGAGGGCGCCGACCTGAGCCGAAGCCGTCACGTCCACTTCGACCTGGAGCGACGTGGCTCCGACGAAGCTGGCGTTGGTGATGTTGGCGATGCTCACCGCGCTGGTGCGCAGCCCCGACAGCGTGTAGTCGAGCGTGCCGTTGAGGAGCTTGAGCGAGCCGAACGACGCCGTGTTGCTGATGCGGGTGATCGATTCGATGGCCGAGTCGATCTGCAGCTGGTTGGCGTCACGTTCCGCCTGGGAGTTGGCACCGGTGTTGGCCGATTCCACCATCAGGCTCCGGATCGAGTTGAGCAGATCGTTGACCTCGGTCAGCGAAGCTTCGGTCGTGGACAGCATCGCGCTGGCACGCTCGGTGTTCTTCACGCCGGTTTCGACGCTCTGGATGTTCGATCGGATGCGTTCTGAAATGATCAGACCGGCCGGGTCATCCTTACCCCGGTTGATCTTCAGTCCGGTCGAGAGTCGCTCGAGCCGGATGCCCATCTCACCCTGCGTGCGATTCAGATTCGCCTGCGCAATGAGACTGGGAATATTCGAGTTGATGCGAGCCATGACAATCCTCCGTGATTGAGGCTTTACCTAGTTCCGTCATCCACCGACGCCGCCCTGCCGTTTCATGCCTTTGGCGGCGCCGACCTGTATGTTCCGCGTGTGAGGGTTCGTTCCTTTGATCGCTCCTGGCGAATCGGGTGATCCGAACCCCCGTCTGTTGATTCCTGCCTGTCTGGCCTACACGGCCTTGCGAAGAACCGCCGCGGGTGCGGCCCTCGCATTCCCCGCCGGCCCTCGTGGCACCTTCGAGGGGGCCGTGCCCTGGGCATTCACCATCCGAGCCGCACTCGACTCGCTGGACCTCAGGCCTGAATCGGCCTTGCCCACCCTGAGTCGTCCTGGCCCTGGTGAAATGCCCGCGACACGCGCCGTGCCGGGCTTCATCTCATGGAGGGGGCTGATATCCAGAGTCTGAACGATCCGCGCCGCCTCCTCGTTCTCGCGCCTGATCGATTCGTACACTTCTTTTCGATGAACGGCGATCTTCGAGGGAGCGGCGATCCCCAGGCGAACCTTGTCGCCCCGGATATCCACCACTGTGATCTCGATGTCATCGCCAATCATGATTGTCTCGTCACGCTGCCGGGACAGCACCAGCATCTCTTGGCTCCTTGCTCCGCGGCTTGGTGTCCGCGGTGTCCCTGTCCGGCGAAGTAGTCATTCCGCAAGACGCATGCCGCACGCACGACCCACGCATGGGGGCGTCCGGCCACACTCTGTGCGGAAACAGTGCATTCAAGTGACACGCACGACGGAGGCTGCTCCTGCCGCGTGCTGATCTGTAGCTGCCACCTCAGGCGGGGATCGCCTGGGGCAGTGCGTTGGCGCCGGTCCTGACCAGCGGGTGACGTGTCGTCCAGCGCTTCTCGGCGAGCACGAACTGCTCCCCGTGACGCGTGAGCGTGTTGATCACCAGCGGCCCCTGGAGGTTGCCAGTCAGCATGCCGTCAACCTTGTTGACGATGCAGAACACCTGAGCGTCCTGCAGCTGCGTCAGGCCCAGGTCAGCCATCTGATCCGGCCGGATCGGCACCGTGAAATCGGCGACGAACAGGTTCGGATCGGTGATGACGAACGCCAGGTCCGGCTCATCGATCGACTGGAGCCAGAAAAAACACGCGTCCTCGCCCGGCTCCAGCAGGCAGAAACGGGTCTGCTTCGAGAACCCCAGCAGACCTTTGGGGATGGTGATGATGCGGTCCTCCGCAACCTCCACCATGTCGAACCGAGTCGTTCGCACTTGCATTGCGTGCGCTCCAGCTTCGCCGGCCATTCCAACCACCAGGCGGAGAGGGGTCAGCGGCCGAGCCGCCCGTCTCCGGCGGACACACGAGTGTCCGCCAATAGCCTTGTCCTTCACCCTCGCGTGCCACTCACCCGAGGAAATCAAGCAAACTCCGCTGCGAGGCCATCGCGGTTGTCCGCAGCCCCGCCTCCAACTGCGTCTGCAGCAACGAGAACCTCGTCGCCGCCTCCGTGAAGTCAACGTCCCGCAGCTGACTGCGGATCGTCTCGTCCAGCTGCGAACGGTCGGTCTCCCGGTCCGTCGCCGCATCCACCCGCTGGCCGTTGCCGCCGACCACGCCGCGGAACTCCGCGATGCGTTCGAGGCTCGACTCCACTCCTGCACTCGCAAGCTGGATGCCAGAAACACTGTTGCCAATCAGCCCCTCACGCAGGTCAAGCAGATGCGTGAACAGGCAGTCAACGCGCACCTTTGCGCGATCCGTGCCGATCAAAGTTGCGCTCGATGTGTCGTAGCTCCCGCCGGTCAGCCCCAGTTGCTGCGCGGCCAGCGAGTTGTTGCGCGTCTCCACCCGCAGCGCACTGCCGAACGTGCTCGATTGCTGCAGCGCCAGACCATTGCCATCGCCGGCAAGCCCCGCCACCAGGCCATCCGAAGGCAGGCCCGCCGCGGCAAGCTGCGTCGCGGCCACCGAGTTGATCCGGTCCAGCAGCGTCTGCACACTCACCACATCCTGGGGACGAAGATCCACCAAGATCCGCGTCGCCGCGGAATCACCCAGCACGATCTCGAAATCCACATCGCGCGTCGGATCCGCAGCACCCGTCACAGGATCCACCGAGCCGTTGACGATCGAGACGCCGCCACCGAAGTTGAAGTCGGAAAGCCGCGTCGTCGCCGAGAGCGTCCTGATGCCAAGCTGCGTGGCCGCATCACCACCAGCCACCTCCCCGATCGAGAGGGACTGCTCGCTGATGCCCGCCAGTTCATTGAAGACGTCAATGCCCGTGCCCGCTTCATTGATCTCAACCCGCACGCCAAGGCCCGTCGCCTCGAGGCGGTTGCGCACATCCTGCAGCGTCGATGCACCGGAAAGGTCAACATCCGCCGAGCGCCCCATGTTCGAAATGCGAAGCGTGCCCAGCGGAGCCGTCAGGCCGGTCATCGATGCAATCGTCGAACGCCAGGTCAGCTGCGGACCCACATCCCCGCCATCGGGGGTCGCCGGCGTGAACTGCGTCGCGGTCGCGCCCGTCAGACCAAGATCCTTGGCAGTCACCGCAGTCCCGATGTCAAAGAACTCCACCTGCGGCGTCGCACCCGTCCCGGCAAGGTCCATCGAGAACCCACCACCGTTGAACGACACCCCACCAGGCCCGAGCACCGTCACGCCCTCATCAGTCTCATACGTGCGGATCGCCCGTTCAAGGCGTGCCCGCACATCCTCAGCCGTATCCGAACCCGTGAGACTGATCTCCACCGGGTCAGACCCATCGATCGACATGCGCACGGTGCCCAGCGTGATGCCAAGGCCCCGTGCGCCGTCCAGATCGGCAAGCCGCGTCTGTGCTGTAAGAGAAGGATTCAGATCGCTCGCGCCCCGCACGCGCGAGGAGATCCCCGCGATGGGGTTGTCGGCACCCAGCGTCAGCGGCACCGACTCGGCAGCCCCCAGATCGGTGGTGAGCCCGGTCCCACGCGGCGAATACCGATAGCCGCCGTAGAGTGCCGAGACCGGCGCCGAGCTGGTGCTCTGCCCCGCCCCGAGCACATATCCAGCGACACCTTTGCGATTGGCGACGTTGAACAGACCGGAAATCAGGCCATCCACCACCTGGGCCTGGCTGCGACGCTCCGAAGCGCTCGTCGTCGCCGAGACCTGCGCACTTGCGATGCTCTTGGCCTGCAGTCCGATCGTGCTTGCTTCGTTGAGCGTGGAATCCGACTCGGCCAGCGCACTTCCTGCGTGCTGCAAGTTGCGCGACACCTGTTCGGAGCGCTGCAACCGGTCGTCGAGAACTCCGATGGTGGCCGATTTGACGACATCGTCGCTGGCTCGCAGGATCGACCGTCCGGTCGAGATCTGCTGCTGCACCTGGAAGAGCGATGCACTCGTGCGCCCCAGAAGGGAGAGCGAGGTGCGAGACGACATCAGGTTGGTTACGCGGTCGATCACGACAGGCATAGACGCAAGCGGCGTGCCGCTCGCGCCCACCTGATCAGAGCAGCGCGAGCAGGCTCTGGGTCATCTGGTCCACCGTCGAGATCACTCTCGCCGCGGCCTGGTACTGCCGCTGGTAGTCCATCAGCCCGATCGATTCCTCATCAATGTTCACACCGCTCAGCGCATCGCGCTGACTCGCCAGCGATTCAAACACCATCGCGCGAGCCTGCGCGTTGGTCGTCGCCGATGCTGTTGCACCACTCACCTGCTGCGACGTATCACGCCAGTGATCCGCGAAGGAAACACCCCCCAGCGACGCGGCGGACCGATCCTGCAAACGCGCCATCTCCAGGGCCGTCCCGTTCTCGACAAACTGCCCATTCACCATCCGGCCCGTCGCCAGCTTCGTTGAATCCGCCAGCAAGTCCGTCCGCACCGCGATGTCCGCGCCGCTCTTGCCCGTGAAATAGGCATTCACGCCCAGCACGGCGAGCGCACCTGAGGAATCATCAGAGAAGGAGAAGTCAAAGCCATCATCCGCCACGATCGAGAGCTTGCCATCGGCGGTGAATGTCGCATTCAACCCGGCGATTCCATCCAGTGAGGCCCGGATGTCCTCCGCGCTGGTGTCATCATCCGCCCCGGGCAGCCCCGCGGCGGTCACATTGTCCAGATCGACATTCACCCGCACCGTCTGCATCGCACCCGTCGAACGCTCCCGCACCTGCACCAGGAATCCGCCATTGGTCGCCGCGAACGGAAGGCCATTGGTCGATTCATTCGCGGCATCATTCAGTGCCCGCGCCCGGTCCGCCGTCGAAAAGCCCAGCGTTCCCGTATTCGACACCATGCCCGTGGCATTGGTCGCCGTGCTGTGCAGCTTGTTGATCTCGAAGATGACCGACGAAGCGAGCGTATCAAGCCGGTCAATCGTCGCATCCACCGCGCCGCTGCGATTCATCAGCAGCGACCCAAGCGAACCCGACGCCAGGCCGAGATCCTGCCCCTGCTCACCCGTCGTGCGCACCGTCACACTCGTGCCCGAGGCCGAGTTGACGCGCAGCACTTCCAGCAGCTTGGCTCGGTCGGCCAGCACCACCGGCGCTGAACCCACCAGCACATCCAGCCCCCCCAGCCCGCGGTCGATCACCGACACATCCATGATCTGCGCCAGCTTCTCGATGACCTGATCTCGCTGGTCGCGCAGCGTGTTGGCGGGTGCACCCGAACCTTCCGACGTGGAAATGGCCTTGTTCAGCCGGGCCACGCTTTCGAGCAGTTCATTGGCCTCCACCACCGTCGCATCGATCTGGTCATCGATCTGGCGGCGCTGAGAGGTCAGATCCGTCCGAAGCTCACGCACAAAGCGGGCAAGCCGGTCGCCCTGCTGCACCACCGAGCCGCTGGCCTTGGTCTGATTCGCCCGCTCACTCCACACCTTGAAGAAGTTTGACAGCTCATTCGAAAGGTCGTTCGTGCCAAGCTCACCCAGCGTCGTTTCGATCTGCTCGAAGATCCGCTGCTGCGTCTGTGCTCCGGCTGCATCCGCCCCTGCACCCGTCAGCCGAGCCTGCAGCGCGCCATCCACCTGTCGGCGGATCGTGCTGACACGCACACCTCGGCCCGCACCGCCGCCGGGAACACTCTGATCGCCCCGGATCGATTCGATGTCAATCCGCTGACGGGAGTAGCCAACCGTCGCCGCGTTGGCCATGTTGTTGCCGGCGACCTGGATGCCAAGCTGGCTCGCGGCGAGTGCCGAGCGTCCGATCTGCAATGCGGCTGAAAGACTCATGTGTTCACGTGCTCCCGAAAGCCATCCACCCCCACACCGACCTGCCCCACCTCTTCACCTCTGCCGCATCCAACGCATGCAACCCGCGACGAGCGCGGGCGCTGCGATCATTCATGTTTTCATGTCGAGTGCGGAGATCACCTGCTGGCCCGCCTCCACGACGCCGCGGCGACCGTACGTCCCCGCATGGCTCAACTTGCGACCCACATGGCGCATCAGCCCCTCCACATGCGCCAACATGGTCACCGTGCCGATGCGAACCGCTTCACTGCGGGCCCGCGTGCGTTCGATGCGGTTCTTCACCCGTTCACTGGCATCAACCAGCGGGCCCCGGTCTTCCAGGGGCATCGCGCCAGCGACCATCGTGACGGTGAGCGTTCCGCTGCGGGCCTTCTCGGCGAGCACGGGAACGCAGACACACGCCCCCGCGACAATCTCGCGGCGACGACTGTCGAGCCGCGAAACGTGCCCGAGCAGTTCCTCCTGATCGGCCACACACTTGCCAACAGCGCCGGCGTCTGCTGCCGCCAATGCCGCGGCATGGGAGTCAAGCGACCGCAGAATCGCGTCGTAGGCGGCTCCGAGCTGGTCCAGAAAGACCAGCAGTTCATCCGCAACGCGCCGCGGCGTCCATGCCACGGCCGATGCGCCTGCCACCTGTCCACCGCTGCTCCCGCCTCCGGCGGTCCTGCGTTGCGTCGCGGCCATATGCCACAACTCCCTTCAATCCCTGAGCCTCCGGCCCGGGTGTCTGCCCCGCCGCACAGCCGCGGCGACCTGTCATGATGTTCGTGCCTCAAGCGGCTTGAACTCGGAAGCTGACGGCTCCGCCGCCTTCGCCTCCTTCGAAGTGTTTCTTAGCAATGCCTGTGCCACGCGATCGACGAGCCCCCAGTTGCTTGATTTGACCAGGTTCTGGGCCAATGAGGCATCCATCATCGCGCGAAAGCTGCGCTCTCCCTGGCTTGGCGCAAAAGGTGCCGCGGCGCGGTTGCTTCCCCGCAGCGATTTGAGCACCGGCTGCACGAGCGCCACACTGAGCAACTGCTCGGCACCGGCCCTGGCGCGTGCCTTCTCATCCATCTGAGAGACATCGAACCGGCCCAGGACCTGCTCGAACTCCTGCGTCGACGAGTTGGCCGGGAGGAACGAGGCCAATGCCCTGAGCGAGTCAGGATCAAGCGACGGGGGTGCAGAAGTGAGAGGTTCGAATTCCATGGCGGCACGTCCTTATTCGAGGATGAGCTTGCAGTTGAGGTGCCCGGCCTTGTACATCATCTCGAGGAGATTGATCTGATCGCGCACGGGGATATTGAACTGCTTGAAAGCATCGAGAAGATCGTTGATCTTTGCAGTGTCATTCGGAGTTTCATTGGTCCCCACACCAGTCCAGGTCTCGCGTGCAACCACCGGAGTGAGGGCCGTCCCCACGGGTGGGGGCGTGACCTTGGTGATCGTCAGGTTCTTGTGCGTGAGCGCCACCGACTTGATCGTGACATCGCCGGTAACGATGATCGCACCCGTGCGCTGATTGGCGATGATCTGCGCAGGGAGCTCGATCAGCGAGAGATTCACATCGGCATTGAAGACGTCGGCCAGGAATGCGGCCCGATTCGACCGCTCGGCCGGGGGAATCGTCACCTGCACGGTGCGTTCGTTGATGGCCTTGGCGACGGCGTTGTTGATCGGGTCGGCCTTCGCGTTGACGGCGATGGCGAGCTGATTTGAGGCGGCCCACCCGACATAGGGGGCGGCGATGAGCAGTTCGAACTTGTCGAGCAGTTCAGGCCCCATGACATCGCGCGTCACGAGGGCACCCTTGGTGATGCGCATGACGGTGGTCGCACCCGGATCTTCGGCTTCGAGGTTCCCTTCGGCCAGCGCGACGACGGGCTGACCGGGGAGAACGCCCGAAAGCGCCGTCGACACGAGTCTTCCGCCAACGAGGCTGGTCGCACTGAGCATGACCGACACCTGCACATCCAGAACATCGTCGGCCATGGCACCGGATTCGGGGATGGTGCAGGTGACCAAGACCACCGCGGCGGACTTGCCCTTGCCAAAGTCGCTGATGCTGGCGGGTTCGTTGCCGCCATCTTTCAGGAGTGCGGCCATGGGGCGAGCGACGATGCCATCCTTGATGTCATCGCCGGTGCCGCGGAGACCCATGACCAGGCCCACGCCCTGAAGGCGGACCTGACCCTGTCCCCTGACGCGGGTGAGTTCACGCACCGTGATGGCCGAAGCGGTCTGGGGGAATGCCGCCAGGAAGAACGCGGCGAGAGTCAGCAGTGTGCGGAGCATCGTCATGCCGCGTCTGTTCGCGAAATGCATGCCACCTCCGGCATGGCTGAAGCTCCGCTTGCGCACGTGCTCGTACCTGCACGCGTGCGCCGGCCATGCGTGGGGACGGCGCAACTCTCGCGTCCGCCAATCGTGAGAATCTGGCGTTTCTTGCGCACGGGCCGGAGGGGAGCGGCTTTCTCGGGGTGTCAGGCGAGCCCCGTGTCAAGGCTTGAAGACGCTCGGAAGTCCAGTTCGATCAGGAAAGGAAGCGAACGATGAATACCAAGTCTCTGTCGGCCCTGTTCTGCTCCGCCATGTGCATGCTGCTGCCCGCTGGTGAAGCCACCGCGGCACCCGCAGTGTCCGGTCGCACGCAGGCTGCGATCGCCAGCACCACGATCGAGACTGGTTCGCTGACGGTCGCCGTTCGAACCCCCAAGGGTGAGGCCGGCTCTGGCCTGATCGTGGAACTGCTCAAGAACCGCGGCGACATGCCCCCGATCCACGCCAAGACCAACGCGTGGGGCGTGGCCCAGTTCAACGGCCTCCCGGCCGACTCGTACCTGGTGCTCGTCTACTCGCCTGAGGGTGAGCTGCTCGTCTGGTGGATGGCCAAGGTGACGTCAAGCGCCAACAGCACGATCGTGATCTCGCCAGAGATGCCGTGATATCAGCAGACCACAACCGTCATGAAAGCGCCCGAACCTCGTATGGTTCGGGCGTTCTTGTTTTTGGCCTGGCATCAGAGTTCACGAAGTTTGACCACTGCTTGGGCGAGGCAAACGCTCGCGGTTCATCACCGGCGCTTCGACATCGCCCGGTCAATATCCCGCTTGGCCTCTCGCTCCGAGATCGTCTGGCGCTTATCAGCCTTGTCCTTGCCTCGCGCCACACCGATGAGCAGCTTCGCCCACCCTTCCTTGAAGTAGAGCTTCAGCGGCACCACCGTCATGCCCTTCTTCTCCATCTGACGGGCAATCTTGAGGATCTCTCGCTTGTGCGCCAGCAGCGCACGCGCTCGCTTGGGCTTGTGCCCCAGCGCCCCCGCGGGACCATATTCGCCGATGTTCACATTGAGCAGCGTGAGGGAGAGCGGTGCGTGGCCAACGTGCACATACCCCTCGCCCAGCGAGACCTGCGAGGCCCGCACCGACTTGATCTCGCTGCCCGTCAGCACGATGCCGCATTCGAGCGTGTCGTCGATGTGATAGTCAAACCGCGCCTTGCGGTTCTCGATCGTCGGGTCTTCGTGCTTGGGTTTGTTCTTCGCCACGCGAGTCTTGATTCTGAAACAGAGGGAGGAAGAAAGGAAGACTTGGATTTGAACCACAGGCACGCCGCGGCGAACAGACTCGCCCAGCCATGTCAGTCATCGTAGCGCTCGGGCCCCACCATCCAGCGCAGCTTCCAGTTGCCCCGCTCCTGCACCATATCAAACCCCGTCCAGAAGAGCCCTTTGGCGGCCAGGCCATCGAGTTCGACGCGCTGCACGCCTCCGCCCTGCGGCTTCAGGAACAGCCCCGGGGTGTACTCGCCCGCGGGCATCTGGCTGAAGAGTGCCTGCAGATCGGCCTGGTGCTGCTGCAGGTAGCGAAACCCTTCAGAGAGGGAGACGCCCCGGTTGGCAAACTCCTGCCGCGTCTGGGCGCTGAGCACCTGACGCACAAAGAGGTCCTCATCGCCATTGTCCACGCAGTTGTAGATGTGGATCATCAGGTGGCGCCCGCTGCGTGCCACCAGCGTCTTGTTCTTTCCGTCCGCATCTTCCTTCACCAGTTCGCTCTCGCGCACCAGCGTCGGATCCTTGTATTCACCCAGATTGCGGCCGCTGGGAAACTGCTGCTCCGCCCCCTGCAGACCCGTCAGAAAGCTGTTGTAGCGGACGACCTTCTGCTCGCACCCGCCGCCGGCGGTTCCCGCTACCAGCATGCCCACGAGCACGATGGCCACGCCGCGTCCGAAGCGCACGGTCGCGCCCGAACTCCGTCGCGGTGCATGGTGCAGGCGTTCAGGCATCCACCAGCTCCTTGAGTCGGCGCAGCGCATCGAAGGCCTGCAGCGGCGAGAGCGCATCGAGCTTGGTCTCGCGGAGCGCATCAAGCGCCGGGTGACTCATGTATTCAGTAAAGAGCGACATCTGGGCGCCCCGTTCTACCGGCTTCAAGCCGGGCACGTTGCGGACATCAGGCTTCACACCCGCGCCACCGCCACCAGCAATACCGTTGCCACCGGAAGCGGGAACCGCGCCAAGGCCGGAAGAGCCTGCCGCGAGGGGGCCGGCGTGATGCACAGCGAGCGATGCCAGCACTTCGCGTCCTCTCGCCACCACCGCCATCGGCATGCCCGCCAGCCGCGCCACATGCAACCCGTAACTCTGATCGGTGCGGCCGGGCAGAATGCGGTGCAGGAAGACAATCTCCGCATGCCCATCACCCGCGGGCCACTCGCGCACCGCCACATGCAAGTTGCGCACTTTCCCGCTCAGCCGCTCCTCCAGATCCGTGAGTTCGTGGTAGTGCGTTGCAAACAACGTCCGTGGGCCGCCACCAGCACTACTCCCAGCCTCATCCGTCTCCGCCGCACCCATCGGTGCCGCCAGATGTTCCGCAATTGCCCACGCGAGGCTCAGGCCATCGAGCGTACTGGTGCCGCGGCCCACTTCATCGAGCACCACCAGGCTCCGAGCCGTGAAGTGATTGAGAATGTTGGCCGTCTCGATCATCTCCACCATGAACGTCGACTGCCCGGCATGCAGCGCATCATCCGCGCCAATGCGAGTGAAGATCCGATCCGTGATCCCGATCGTCGCCCGATCCGCCGGCACGAAACTACCGGTGTGCGCGAGCAAAGTGATCAGCGCCGTCTGCCGGATGAACGTGCTCTTACCTGCCATGTTGGGGCCGGTGATCAGCGCAAGCCGCGCGGTCGCCTCCGCCACGCCCAACTCCACATCGTTGGGCACGAACTCCGAACCCAGCGTCTCATCCAGCACCGGGTGCCGCCCCGCGTGAATCGAAAGCACCGGCTCCTCGACGATCTCCGGGCATCGCCACGACCGCTTCACGGCCTTGTTGGCAAAGGCACACAGCACATCGATGGCCCCCACCTCGTCGCCGATCACCGCAATCGCCTCCAGCAACGCCGCGCCCTCCACGCACAGCTGCGAGAACAATGCTCGCTCGCGGTCCTCGGCCCGCTGCTTGGCATTCATCACCCGCGCTTCATACTCGCGAAGCTCGGGCGTCGTGTAGCGTTCGGCATTCTTGAGCGTCTGCTTGCGCACCAGCATCGCCGGTGCCTGGCGAGCCTGTGCCGCGGGCAACTCGATGTAGTACCCAAAGACACTGTTGTACCCCACCTTCAGACTCGGCAGGTTGTGTTCCTGGATGAGCCGGGCCTGATACTCGCTGAGCCACACGCCCGCATCCTTCTGCAGCAGGCGATTCTCATCAAGCTCGGCGTCCACGCCATCCTTGAAGAGCCCACCTTCGCGCAGGTGCACCGGCGGATCTTCCACACACCCCGCCACGATGCGCTGCGCAAAGCTCTTGCACGCCGCACACGCAGCCGCCAGTTCCTTCTGCCGTTTCGCGAACGAGTGGCTGCCCGCCATCGCCGTTGCGAGCGTCTCTGCCGCGAGGATCGACTTGGCCAGTGCCACCACATCTCGGGGCGTACACCTGGCCAGCGCGACGCGCCCCGCGATCCGCGTCACATCCTGAATCTGCGCCATCGCCGCGTCGGCATGTTCAGCGAGCGTGCGATCCTCCACCATCGTGCGCACACACGCCTGACGCTCGCGAATCGTCGCGGCTTCCTTCAATGGCCTGCACAGCCACGACCGCAGCAAGCGCTTCCCCATCGGCGTACGCGAAATGCCGCCATCAAGGAACACGCCCAGCAGCGAACCTTCAGTCGTTCCCTGGCCGCGGATGGTGCGTTCGATCTCGAGCGAGCGCAGGCTGACGGCATCGATGACGCAGACCTGGCTGGCATCTTCTCGCCGCGGGCTGCGGAGGTGCTTGAGCGTTGCCCTCCCCGATACAAAGCCGCCGACGAGCTTGGCATCTTCCTCACTGAGCGTCTGTGTTTCCTTGAGATACCGAACCACGGCGCCAGCCGCCTGCAGCACCGGGTCGCCATCGGCGATGCCGTACCCCCCGAATGTCGAGACGCCATAATGCTCACGCAGGGCTTCGATCGATTCCGATGGGCGGAACTGCCACGCCGGCCGGGGCGTTTCCGCAATGCCCAGCGCATCGAGCAGTCGTTTCACGCGGGGTGGGGCCACGCCTGTGCCGGGGTCGGCAAAGAGCAACTCGCGTACGCCGCGGCGAGCCAGCTCATCCACCACACTCGTCGCCCCCGCATCGGCGACAATGAACTCACCGGTCGAGACTTCCACGATGGCCATCGATGCCGGAGAGTCGTCGCCGCTGCCGGTGAACATGACCGCCGCGAGCGTGTTGACGGCATCGCCCCGCAGCAGCGATTCATCAACGGCCGTGCCGGGAGTGACGACGCGGGTGACGCCCCGGGGCACCAGGCCCTTGACCTGACTGGCATCGGCGAGCTGCTCGCAGACCGCCACGCGGAAGCCAGCGAGAATGAGCCGCCGCAGGTAGGTCTCGAGCTGGTGATACGGCACGCCGCACATGGGCATGCCTTCGGTGCGCTGGGTAAGCGTCAAGCCGATGGCCTGCGTCACCTTCACCGCATCCTCATCGAACATCTCGTAGAAGTCGCCAATGCGAAACATCAGCACGCACGAAGGGTGCTGCCGCTTGAAGCGGTAATACTGCTGCATCGCGGGCGTTTCGCGTGGGTCTGCCATAGGGGAACTTCAAGGGTAAGGCCCCCGAACGCGGCGATATCACGTGGCGGATCCGTAGTCGGGCAAACAGACTGCCCAAACCATCGAGCGTCATTCGAACTCACTGGCCACTACCACGACCTCATTTCGTTCACTGCCTGTCGTGTGCGAGCGCACTTGCCAACGCCGGGAACTCGAAGGCCCAGCCGCGGCCTGTACGCATTGGCTGGACCCTCCCAATTTCCCGAAAAACGACCCGCACCGAGCACACCGCTCAATCCAAAAGGCCGAAGCCGGCTGCGTCGCGCTTCGCCCGCGACCGGGTAGTCCCGCGCATCCACTTGATTTGAATCCGATCATCTACCTAACATTTCTGACAATTCGAACCACATAGCATGGAACTCATGCTTGACATATGCGTACAGCTTTACAACGATTCGCAAGCGACCGATCATTTTGGAACGTCCCGATGCAGCCGCCTCTACTCCCATCCTTCACTCACGAGGGCACGCTTCCCCCGGGCGACTACACGTTTAGCCTCGAACAGCTTCAGGAATCGATACTGGTCCTTGGCCCCGGGCCCCCGAAAGACCACCTCGTCTGGGATGCGGCGTGGAGGCTGCACTTGGTGACCAACCTTCGGGTGTTGGTTGATCAACTCTGGCGAGTTGGAATCTCAGAAATCTACATCGATGGTTCGTTCGTTGAAGACAAGGACCATCCAAACGACATCGACGGTTACTTCGAGTGCGATCCGCTGCACTTTGCCACAGGAAGACTTGAACGCGAGTTGAATCTCATTGATCCCGCTCGATGCTGGTCGTGGGACCACAGGACACGCCGGGCTTACCGCGGCTCCCCGAAACTCCAGCTCCCCATGTGGCACACCTATCGAGTCGAGCTCTACCCGCACTACACCGGCCTCATCGCAGGCACTGATTCCCGCGGCAATGCACTGGAGTTTCCGGCATGGTTCCGACAGCGAAGAACCGATGGGCACCCCAAGGGCATCATCAGAATCATCAAGTAGCAACTGAAAGGCCACGCCATGATTCGCAACGAAACCGAGTACCAGCATGCCATCTCGAGAATCGAAGCCGAGCGAACAAGGCTCGCTGGCCATTGCGATACGTGGAAGACCCAGGGCTTCACGCCCGACCAGATCTCCAAGCTCTGCGAACCGCTCGAATCGTTTCACATGCAGCTCGTGGAAGAAGTCCAGAGCTACGAACGGCTCAAACGCGGCGAGTTCACGGAGTTCGAGAATTTCGATGGCCTCGGTCAGACGCTCATCGGCCTGCGCATCGCCCGCGGCATGACACAGCGCCAACTCGCCGAGCGACTGAACGTGAACGAGACCATGGTCTCGCGCGACGAACGCAACGAATACCACGGCATCACCGTCGATCGCGCTCAACGAGTCCTGGAAGCACTCGGAGTCCGGCTCGTGACGCGGATCGAAGTCCAGCCCATCGCGCTCCCCTCATGAATCGCAACACATTCCATCCGCCCCGCACAACCACCCGGTTGAGTTCTCCCGGAATCATCCGCACCAAGCGAACAGGTCGACCTACTCACAGGTCAAACTCCCTTACCACCTGCGGCAAAAACCGCTCCAGCACCTCCAGTGCCGCGTGCAGGTAGGCCTTGTCCCCCTCGCGCTCCATCATCGCCGGCGCACACGACGCCATCAGCACGCGGCGGATGTTCGCCAGCTGCGGATAATGGTCATCCACCGGCATCCCTCGCGCCCTTCTCAACCGCGCCAACTCGCTCAGCGGCTTGATCCCATAGAGCAAGTCCACATGCCCCCAGTGCTGACGCTCCAGGTAA
>JBILUL010000129.1:0-13939 GCA_044371005.1 Phycisphaerales bacterium
GGCTCGATCGTCAGTAGCCGGGGGTGTCGTCGGCTTTGCGATCGACACTCCCCGGACAGCGATTGAGACGTACATTGACCCCGACGGGGTCATCGTGGTGTGGATACGCGTGCGGCGGATGCACGAGCAGCCCTCCGGGCTGCAGGAAGATGCTATTGGTGTGCCGCCTCCCGGGGGTGTCGCTCGCAAAGCTTCGCTCCACACCCCGGTTACTCACTTCCAGGCCTTCGGCCTGAAGCGCTCCACGCCAAGCCCAAAGCTTGCAACGCAAGGACTTCCTGGAGTCCGCATGTGTGGCCTGAACCCGTTGTGTCGACACAGTTCAGGCTGACTTGAGGTTGGTTGATCGGTCGCCGGCGCACCACCCAATGACAAGAGCCCGGCTTTCGCCGGGCTCTTGTTGTTCTTATGTGCCCGTGGGTTCAACTGCAACGCGGGTTCGGGCGATTGCCCGCGGGTGTGATCAGCAGCCGCCGTTCTGCCAGAGGGTGAAGAAGTCGCCGATATCAGCACCGTCGACGCCGCCGTCCTGGTTCACATCGGCACAGGAGTCGCCGTCCTGCCACGCCTGGAAGAAGGCGTTGATGTCGGCGCCGTCCACGCCGCCGTCTTCGTTGAAGTCAGCGGGGCACACGGGGCAGATGGGCGTGATGCACAGGGGTTCATCGCGGAGGGTCCAGCGGCGGAACTCACCCTGCCACACGGTGCTGGCCTGAGTCTGCGTGAGGGGTTCCCAGCGGGTGGGGAAGACCGGGATGCGAGCGGGATCAAGATCGAGCGGGGCTTCGAGACAGCCGACAAATCCTGCGTCATTGGTGTGGATGAGTTCAATATCCGTGCCGCCGTAGCCCAGCGTGGCCGGCGGATTCACATTGCCCGCCAGTGCGTACCCGATGTTGGCAAAGCAGGGTGTGGCCCCTTCCGCCTTGTTGATCAGATCGTACTTGTGACCAAGGACGGGGTTGCCGGCGGGGTTGACGACAGCGAGGAACCCACTGCTGGCCAGTGGGAAGTTGCCGACCCAACCACCCATCGCGATGTCGCTGCGGACATCGGTGTGGATTGAGCGGTACGCCGAACCAGAGCGAGTGAACAGATCCATCCAGATGAGGTTGCCAGCCGGATCGACGCGGAATGCGTGCATGTTCTGCGTGCCGTTGTTGAGGTCGTTGCGGCCGTTGAACACGATGTCGCGGTTGGGCGCGATGGCGACGCCGTCGCCCGAACCGTTGTTGCGGATGTTGGCACCGGGCACGCTGCTGGGGTAGTTCACGGCGAAGACTGGCATGCCATTGGACTGAGTCCGCATGAGTGTGGGCTCGCGGCGGTTGCCTGCGGTCGTCGGCATGATTTCGGTGCCGCTGACGACGATGGTTCCGTCGACATCAGTCTTCACATCGCTGAAGGTCAGCTGCGCCCGATCGTTGACGCGGGGGTCGATGTAGCGGATGTTGAAGATGGGGGCGCCATTGATCAAGGTGCGAACCAGAACGCCGGCCTGAATCGAATCGCTCAGCCGCTTGCGGCCCACGAGTGCGTAGCCGGGGACCTGAGCGGTGGTCATGAACTCCGCGATGCCGACGCCGGCGCCCGGGCCGTGGACCGTGTCTTCCGAGGACTGATCGCCCTCGTGTACCCAGGACCACTGATAGTTGCCGCCGGCATCGAGCTTGAGCATGGCGAGGTTGAGCAGAGCGCCGACGCTGTTGGTTTCAGCACCGATGACGTAGCCGCCATCCATGGTCTGCTTCACGCTGTAGCCGACATCGAGGCCGGGTCCGCCGAACCGGCTGGCCCACTGAAGGCTGCCATCGGGGTTGTACTTGACGACGAGGATGTCGCCTGCATCGTTGGTGCCCGGGGTGACGATTGCCCCGGCGGTGACATAGCCGCCATCGCGAGTGGGGGCCACGCTGTTGGCCGTTTCATCGCCGTTGAGGCCGATGAGACGGTTGAAGGTCTGACCCGATGCCGTGGTGGCGAGACCCGCGGTCAGGGAGGCGAGCAGGACGAGTGATGCAGCAGTCTTCATGAGGCAGTTCCTTGTGTAAGAGGTGTTCTTTGCGTGTGTCCGGGTGTGTTGGTCCGGTACAGAGCATGCGATTCACCCTCAGGGAACTTGCGCGAAGGCAAGAAAATCATCAAAATCGTGTTTGCGGCGCGTGAGTGCCTGGTTCCCTTGCCTCGCACGCTTCGCGATGGGCGGGCCGAACCTTGCAAGAAGCATCACCGGCAGCATTCGCTTGAAGGAGCGTGGGGGGGGCCCAGCCACCCGCTGCGGATCCCAGTGAGTGCCTTATCACCTCTGAGCCCGAATGCGACAAACCCCCGCTCGGCAGGTGCCAGGCGGGGGTTTGCCATCGGAGGTTTCCGGAGAGGTGGTGTGCAACACTTCTCACGGACGCGTTTCTTATTCGGCAAAACGCAGCCGGATCACATGCTCAGTGTGAGGGCGAGGCGTGCTGCCCTTCGCGGGTTACTTGCCGACCTGGCCCGTCTGAGCCGCCAGGAGTGCTTCGAGCTTCTCAAGGCGAGCCTTGAGCACCTCGATCTGAGCGTCCTTCTCGGTACGCAGATCGCGGAGCGCCTCAACCATCAGGGCGGTCGTTGAGCGTTCCGTGACGACCTTCAGGCCGTCGGCGCCAGTCGAGACCCAGTCGGGGAAGACGGTTTCGACTTCCTGTGCGACAAGACCAATCTGCATGCCCGGCAGCGCGCGTCCAGCCTCGACGAACTCAGACTTGTAGGTGTAGGCGTGGCCCTTGAGCTGCAGCAGGCGATCGAGCGTTCCGGTCAGGGTCTGAATGTCGTTCTTGGTACGCTGATCGCTCAGAACGCCCCACGCTCCCCCGCCGATCTTGAGCGCAGAACCGTCGCTGTGCAGCGAGATTCGATCCTGACCGTTTCTTTGCAGGATGAAGGCGCTGACGTCCTGGCTCGAGAGATCCAGATAGAGATTGCTCGCGGTGGTGGGGTTACCGGGGAAGCGAGAGAACTTCGCGTTGGTGCCGGTGGTGCCGGTCCACGTCTGGGCGCCGAACTGGAGTTCCCCGTCGGTGCGCGTGACGCCGACGTTGTGGAGGCGGGCCTGCGGGGTATCTGTGCCGATGCCGACGTTGCCGTTGTCACCGTTGACGCGGACGCGGTTGGTGAGCGTGGTCGGATTGGTCTTCGTGGCGATGATGAAGTCGTTGGATTGGTCGCCGGAATCGATTTTGAAGCCCGTACCCGTCCACACGTCGGGCGTGCTGCCAACTGGGGCATTGCTCTGCGTCAAGAAACCCATGCCGGTCTGGCCAAACTGGTTGTTGTTGACCAGTCGGATGTTCTCGTAGTAGTTCTCTTCCCCGCACGGCGCCCCGCAGTCATCCACGCCGAAGATCGCGACTGGAGCGGTTCCGGTCTGAACCGGCCTGCGAACGTCGAGGAACGATTGCGGCGTTGTGGTGCCGATGCCGACGTGCCCGTTATCGTTGTTGATCGCAAGGCGGTTGGGCGTGAAGCCGGTTCCGGTGTTGCCCGTGCCGAAACCGAAGATGTTGGTGCCCTGAGCTCGATAGCCCAGCCCGATGACGTCGGTGCCTGTTCGCAGGAATGAGATGTGCGAACCGGTGACGTTGTCCGGGCGACTGATCTGGAATGTTCCCCACCGGTTCGCATCGGAACCTGTGCCGTCTGAGACCTCAAGCTTGGCTTGGGGGTTCGTCCCGCCGATACCGACGTTGTCGGTCGGACTGATCGCCAAGGGGACGTTCGAAGATCCGCTTCGAAGGAGGTAGAAGGAGCCTGGGGTTCCATTGCCCGCGCCAGCAGAGACCATCACCCAGTCCTGCCCGCCCGGGCCACCGTGCTTCAGACGCACCTGGGGTCCATACTGATTGAAATCGTCCTGGAAATCAGGGGTCTCGAAGATGCCGTATGGCACCTGCCCTTCAGTGAAGTCACCGGTGCCGAACACATGCAAGAGTGAACGCGGCGAGGAGGTTCCAATGCCCACCTGATTCGACCCGGTCACATTGATGCCGCGAGTGGCGAGACTGAATGGAGCAGCTGTCAGCGGCTGCCGCGCGTCCAGTGCAACAAATGAACCCGAACCGGCGGGGCTGCGCACTTCAATCTGAAGGAACATCGCCTGATCGGCGGTGTAGGGATCGACTCCGAAATCAACGTTGGTGGCGAACAGACCACCAGAAGCCTGGACGTCGCTGGTCTCCACTGTACCGCCAATCTGGTTTCCGCCTGTCGACAGGTCGAACAGACTGAAACGGACATCGATGAGGCCATCCACCGGCTGACCCGCGTTCAGGAGTTGGCCTTGGTAGTTGAACGCTGTTCCGACCTGTGCGTTGGCAGTCGCCGCGGCGAGTGCGAGCAGTGCAGCGACAGCCATACGAGATACATTCTTGAGTTGCATACCGAGTGTCCTTTTCATGAATCGAGCCGTTATTGGACGCTACAACGCCCAAACCCTCCCAGAGGAGCACGCGAACCGGCGTGGCCAAGTGCCACATCGCATACAATTTTCTTGAGTTGGTGTACAGGCGATCGGCGGTGCAGCAGGCTCAGTCTGGGCCATGGATTTCCCTCGCGGCACCGTGGACGCCGCGGCAGAAACTCGGCCAGCGTGCTGTGACAGCTCCATGACATGGAAGGCGTCGGAATGGAACGGACAGACATCACCCAACTGATGGACGATCTCATCGCCGGACGACCATCAGCGATGGAGAAGCTCCTTCCTGTCGTCTACGAAGAACTTCGCGAGATCGCACATCGCGTCATGCGTGCCGAGGCACGCAAGAACACCCTGCAGCCAACGGCATTGGTCAACGAAGCCTGCATCCGGCTCCTGGGGGCCCGCTCGCTCTCACTGAACGACCGAGCCCACTTCTTCGCCCTGGCATCGGTCGTGATGCGGCAGATCCTCGCCAGCAATGCCAGAGCCCGACGAGCCGCGAAGCGGTCCGATGAAGGGCGAGATCGCATCAGCCTCAGCGACGTCGCGGAGTTCGCCGTCGCGGGCGAACGCAGCGCCAACGAGGTGGATCTGCTCGCACTCGATGAGGCACTGGATCGCCTCGCCAAGCTGAACCCCAACCACGCCCGCCTGGTCGAACTTCGGTTCTTCGGCGGCCTGTCCGTCGAAGAGGCCGCAGGCATCATGGAGCAGTCGGTGCGAAGCCTCCATCGTGACTGGCGCGTCGCCAAAGCCTGGCTCAACCGGGAACTGACCAGCGTGCCCGCCGAAGGGGACGAGCAGTGAATCCCGAACTCTATCAACGCGCGTGCGAGATCTTCGATCGTGTCTGCGATCTGCCGCGAGCACAGCGTGATGATGAGGTGACCGCGGCCTGTGGTACCGATGCAGCCCTTCGCGAAGCGGTCATGGGGCTCCTGGCTGGAGATGACCACCCGACGCCAGCCGGCGGCGTACTGCAGGGCGAGGGGGGCTCGTCTCTTCGGGCCCAGCTCGATCAGTTCCTGGAGGAAAGTGCATCCGGCGCAAGCGACCAGCCGCGGATGCCAAAGCACATCGGTCCGTACGAGCTCGTCGGCTTTCTCGGCCGCGGCGGCCTGGGCGAAGTCTTTGAGGCCCGGCAGCAAAACCCGGATCGAGCGGTCGCCGTCAAACTGCTGCGCGTCGCGGCGGACAGCCAGGCAGGCCGAAAGCGCTTTCGACGCGAAGTCGAATCGCTGGCCCGCCTCAGACATCCGGGGATCGCAACGATCTTCGATGCTGGAATGGCTGAAATCGGTGGTGTGCAGGCGCCCTACTTCGTCATGGAGCTTGTCCGGGGTACATCGCTCACGACGTACGCGAACCAGGCGGGCTTGACCATCAACGAGAAGCTTGAACTGGTCGCACGGGTGTGCGATGCAGTGCAGTATGCCCACCAGCAGGGCATCATCCACCGCGATCTCAAGCCATCGAACATCCTGGTGCCGCACGAACGTCGCCCAGCCGCGGTTCCAGTTCGAGACGCCCAACGTCTGGATGTGCGTGCCGATCTTGGGTCTCCGTGCGTGCTCGACTTCGGCATCGCCCGCATCATCAACGAAGAACCCTCGCAGCTCAGCTCGCTTGCGACCGAGGCCGGACAGATCATCGGCACGCCCGGGTACATGTCGCCCGAACAGGTCCGCGGCGAGCCCGGAGGCGTCGACAGCCGCACCGACATCTACGCGCTGGGTGTCATGCTCTATGAACTGCTCACCGGCAAACTCCCCTTCGATACGGGGACCGGGAGCGTATTCGAACTGGCCCGCAGGACCATTGACGATGAGCCCGAACGTCTGGGCGTCCTCAACCCATCGTGCAGGGGGGACGTCGAGACCATCGTCGCCGCGGCCATGGCCAAGGACAAATCGCGGCGGTACGACGCTGCCTCGCAGCTGGCCGACGACCTGCGCCGGTTCATCACCAAGCAGCCCATCACCGCCCGACGTCCGACAGCAAGCTACCTCTTTCAGCGATTTGCAGCCAGAAACCCCGCGCTCGTGGTGACGATCTCCGCGGCAGCACTTCTGCTCATGGTGTCCACGGTCGTGATCACGCTGTTCTACCTCGAGTCAGAATCGCAGCGTGTCAGTGCTCAGAAGGCTCAGCTTGCCGCGGTCGCGGCAGAGCGAGTCGCCGTCGAGCAGCGAGAAGTGGCCACAACCGCGCAGGCTCGCGCCGAACGCGAGGCAGGTCTTCAGCGGAGCATCGCTGAGTTCCTCATCACGGATATGCTCGGCGCCGCGGCACCGAATCGGCTCGGCGCCAATGCAAAGGTCTCGGAAGTAGTCAACGACGCTGCGAAAGCGGTCGAAGGTCGTTTCAAGGATGATGTGGAACTGCGAGGCCGAGTACGCACCACACTGGCGAATCTGGTCAGCATTGCGGGTGATGCCGCCGGTGCGCTCGGGATGATCGAGACAGCGCTGGTGGAACTGAGCCCGACCGGGGCCAACGAGACGGCGTACGTGCTGGAGGCTCGACGTCTGCGTGCCCAGTTGCTGGACTACGTCGGCAAGAACGACGAAAGCGAGCGGGCGTACCGCGAGGTCATCGAACGAAGCGTCGGACCCGCCCCTGAGATCAAGCAGGTCGCCATGGCGGCCAGGGAAGCACTGGGCCAACTGCTGCAAGCGCGTGGCAAGCACGAGGAAGCCGAGGTTCTGCTTCGCGAGGTCATTGCCGCAGAGCCTCCGACCAGGGCAAGCCGCGAGTATTCGGTGATGGCGAGGGTTTCACTGGCCGCTTCGCTGATGGCTCGCCAGCGTGCTTCGGAGGCCGAGCCGCTGCTCCGCGAAGCCGTTGACCTCGGCGGCCAGGACCTTTCGCCGGATCACCCCGCCAGAATCGCTGCACTGAACAATTACTCGACACTCCTGATCAGCACGGGGCGTTGGAAGGATGCTGCCCCCATCATGGAGATGGTGCTTGCAAGTGTTGAACGAACGCACCCTTCCAATCACCCCAATGTGGCGTATGTTGCAGGAACCACGGCGCAGGTACTTGTCCGTTCGGGCCGCGTGGATGAAGCGAAGTCGCTGGCCGCGCGTGCGGTGGCGGTGATGCGTCTCACCAAGGATGATGGTGATTTCGAGATTGAACGTGTCGCAAAGAACGCGATCGATGTCTGCTTGCTGGCGAAGGATCCGCACAGTGCGCTGCCGTTTGCGGTGCTGTGGGCGCAGGCTCGCTACATCGCCGCGGGCGTGGAGGAGGGCAAGGGTGTCGTCGCACGAACCGGCGAACTCGAGGATCTGCAGCGGCGGGCTCTGCGTCAGCAGTTTGAAGCGACGAATGAAACGCTCGAACCAAAGGCGGTGGAAGTCAAGGTCAGTGAGGTGATGCGGTCATTCTTCGAAGCCTCGCGAACGGAGAACGCGCTCATCAACGCTGAGGGCGGCATGACGAAGTCCGCTCACGCGGCCAAGTACAGTGCCAATCTGGCACGCGCAGCGTGGAGCCTTCGGGAGAGGCATCCGTGGGCCCAGGCTCTCGCCCTCCGCTCGTTGTCGGATGCGAAGCTGGCATTGCCGGTGGCGGAACAGCCCGAGAAAAGCCGGGAACTGATCGAGGCGGTGGAACGAGAACTTCGCGAGCGTTGAGTCTGGTTGTGCCAGGTCTTTGGCACTCCATGTCAGACGTACCCCAACTCTGAGCGCGGAACGGTCCATGTTGAAGGTACCTGGCCCGTGTTGGCCTTGTGTCCACGTGATGCGCGCGCCCCGCGGGCGTGGCCATCATGGTGCAGCAGGACATGACCGGGGCAGCCTGAACATGGTTGGTGCGATGCGGGAGCGGTGGGGCTGCGCGGCCTGTGCAAAAACAACACCGGCCGCGAGTTCGTCGCGGCCGGTGCTGGTGTTATGAGAATAGACTGATTGCGTGAGCGATCACTCAACGGCGACGGCGACCCGCGGCGAGGCCCGCGAGGCCGACGAGTGCGAGCGATGCCGGAGCGGGGACGACGCTGACGTTCGTGTACTGAATGTCAGAGAAGTCAGGAATCTGCGGATTGCGCTGATTCTGGGCCTTGAGGCCGATCGAGGCGCCGGTGTTGAGGCCGTAGAGGAAGTCACCTTCATCGCCCCAGATCTTGAGGCCGCTGCTGTGCGTGCCGGTGACAGCATCGGTGAAGGTCAGGCGGTAAGCGCCCTTGACCGGATCGACCGCACCCGGGCGGAAGTACTCGAACGAGACCGAGGCAGTCGTGCCCAGGGTGTAGACGTTGCCCAGGCCGGTGAAGGGCATGGCGCCGCCGAACACAGCCACTTCGCCGTCGCTGGCGATGAGGACCTGGCCTTCGTCGGTCCAGCCGCCGAAGGTGGGGTTACGGGGATTGTGGACTTCGATGCCGGCTTCGCGGCGGGGCGCACCCTGAGCGAAGGCGGTGTCGATCTTGACCTGGAACGAAAGCGTCCAGCTCTGGAAGTAGTTGTTCGAGATGCGGGTTGCACCGCCGTCGTTGCTGAGCCAGCCGACGTGCTTGTTGGCGAAGTTGCCAACGGTGCCCTGAGCGAACGCTTCATTGACGCCGAAGTTGGGGAACGAGTTCGTGACCGCTGCGGTTGCGGTGGGGAAGTCGTTCCAGAGCTTCTCGTACTTGAAGCCGTTGACGGTGGACATATCGACAGCGAACGCGCTGCCAGCGACTGCAAGGACAGCAAAACCGAACACGGAACGCATAGTCATTATCTTGCTCCTCTCTCTGCCTGGGACGCGCCGATCCACAGTGAATCAGCCGCGGCTCCCCTGATTTCAATCGACACACACTCATCGGGGGGAAAACACCCGATTGGAAACGCTTTCATTGTCCTCGATCTGAATGCTTCTGTCAAGACAAGATGAGCATCTTTTGGAAAGGAAATAGCCCATCCCGAGGCCAACACTGACAATCTGGGAAAACTGGGGGGGCAACCCGGTCGGTTATTGGACGCTACTTGCCAGCAGGGCGAATCTGCAGCCGTTCAAGGCCCGCCTGAACCGTTGGATGCTTATGAAACAGCTTCCAAATGAGCCCGGTGCGGGCATTCTCGATCGCCAGCAGCATCGGTCCCTGATCGATGGCCACGAAGTCCTTCGAGGCCCAGTCCTTGTCGAGATTGATCGCATCGGCAAATCCGTATCCACCGGAGGCTGGGTCGTGCCAGATTGCAGGCTTGCCATCTTTGCCGGGAATCGAGGCCATGTGTCGCAGGCCAGCAACTGATCGCGTCGGATCGAACATGATCGACGTGCCCATGGCATACGGCGCAAGGGTGCCATCACCTGCATCGTCGCGAGGGTGTTCGGGCGCGAAGTCAACCTTGGGTGTGGCGCCGGGCATGGGAACTGGCGTGGGGAAAACGCCAGGAACGCAGTAGCCGTTGGGACAGTCAGAGGCGGAAAGCCCCCACGCGTTCTCGCCGAATGTCTTGTACTTCGCGGCAAACTCCATCGCCTTGAGCTGGTGCAGCCGCGTCATCCGCCTCGAATTCTCCCACCAGTCGATGGGCGCCCGCAGATGGGTCGCAAAGCCGAACTGTGTCGGATCATCCGGTCCCATCGCCGCGTAGTTGACCCAGCAGTGACTGAACTGATTGACGAACAACGCGCCAGAATACGGGAACCAGACGACGGTTTGATCGCCTTCGATTGTCCCAAGCGTGCGACGCAGCTTGTAGTACGCAGCGGGTTCGAGCCGGAACTCTTCGCGCGGCGCACACACCCCAAGCAGACTGACCAGCCGATGTTCACACCCCGAATCGATCCAGTAATAGGGCAGAATGTGGCCCTTGCCGGAAGCGTCCTTGAGCGAATCAGGCTTCCAGCCAAGCGACACAAACCCGCGCTGCCAGGCCTGCTTCTCCTCGTCACCGGAGACAAAGAAGCGGAAGTTGGCCTGAGCGAACATCGAATCGGCCTTCTGAGCCACATCGCCGCCGAAGTACGATGACGCGGTCAGCATGCCGCAGAACAAAAGTGCAGAGTCAATGGTGCTGACGACGTGCTCGAGCGTGTCCTTGTGCAGCCCGGCCGTGTCGGCATCGAGGAAGTGCTGGAAGAAGCCGGCCTTGCAGATGGCAGGGTCCTTGTCGAGTGAGGCGAGGATCTTCATCGCCCGCACCGCGGCTTGTTCGCGCGTCACCCAGCCGCGCTCGACGCCGATGGGCAGCGCCGAGAGCTGAAAGCCCACACCCGCGATGCTCACGACGGCCGGGTTGCTGAGCCGATCGGGCACCATGCCGGTGTTGGCGTTGCCAGCGTTCCACAGGAACTGAAAGGCACCCCGCTGAACATCGTTCAGGAAGGCCTCGTCCTTGGCGTTGAAGCGATACGGGGGGCGTGGCAGTCGTTCACCGGTTGTGGCCGACGTTGCAGTGTCGGTTGAACGTGGTGGTGTGCTCTGGCACGCGGCGAGTGCGGTGCAAGTCGCCGCGAGCGTGGCAGCGAGCATGCATGCAGCCGCGGCGGAGGGAGTGGTTCGAGCCCGTTGAGGTGCGGCGGTTTTCATGCGTACGTCCAGTTCCGTAGGAGTGAAAGCGTTTTCAGTGTACGCACGCACATCGTGGGTGGGAAGTCCGGGGTTGGGACCGGGAAAGCCCGTGTCCCGTCCCTACCATGGCCCCGTGAAGCCTCGTGGGAAACATCAGGATCAGGCCAAGGCCGCCATTTCCATTCAGGATGTGGCCGATGCCGCCAACGTCTCGATCGCGACCGTGTCGCGGGTGTTGAACAACCCGGAAGTCGTCTCCGCGGCGACCGCCGCGAAGGTACGGGAAGTCATCGATCGCCTTCGATATGTCCCCAACCCCTTCGCCCAGGGTCTCATCACCCGCGAAAGCCGCGTGCTCTGCTTTGCACTCCCGGACATGTTCGGTGAGTTCTACAGCGAACTCATTCGCGGCGCAGACGCCAAGGCCCACCAACTGGGGTATCACCTCCTGGTGAGCAGCGAAGCACGCGGCACACCTCAATCACCCAACGCCGCGAAGAACGGCCTGGGGCTGGGGCTCGCCGACGGCCTGGCAGTGATGATCACCGAGCCCGGTGCCCTGGCATGGCGTGAGACGGGCGATCACAACATTCCGGTCGTGCTGATTGACGTGCAGGTGGATCAACCCGGTGTTGACTGCGTGCTCGTGGATAACGCGGTGGGAACGACACAGGCTGTGAAGCATCTGCTGGAAACGACTGCGCCAGACAAGGTGTATTTTGTGGGTGGGCCGGCGGAGAACTTTGACACATCAGCGCGTGCCGCGGCATTTGCGGCGGCCTTGCGCGAAGCCGGGCACGAGCCTCGGCCCGATCAGGTCTCGTTCGGTCGCTACGACCTTGCGTGGGGCTCGCAGTGGTTCTCGACGCGCTTGGATGCGACGAAGCGGCGCGGGATTGCTGTGCTCGCGGCGAACGATGAGATTGCGCTGGGTGTGCTCCATGCCGCGGAAGACGCGGCGATGAGCGTGCCGGGCGATCTGAAGCTCGTCGGCTTCGACGACACGAGGCTCGCCTCGCTGGTGCGTCCCAAGCTTTCGAGCGTGCGCGTGCCACTGACCGAAGTTGGTGGCGCGGCGATCTCGCTCCTTGCTGAACGCATCGACGATCCCGATCGCCCATCACACTGCGTGCGTCTCGAAACGCAACTGGTCGTGCGTGAGAGCAGCGGCGGCCGCTGAATCAGCCACGCCGACGGCGGCAGCAGACAAGGCCCATCAATGCCAGCGGACACAGCGTCGAGCTTGCCGGGATCTGCACGGCCACAAGCATCAGGCCTGTGGACGTGAACGTCGGTTCGAGGTACATCTCATTGTCGATGCGCAGGCCCAGAAGCTGGTCGAAGTGACCGTTCAGACCTGCATAGACCAGCGGGAAGAAGACATCGCCCGGATTGGGCCGCTGCGTGACAGTGAAGTTGAGCGTGGCATCGGCTTCCTCGAGAATCGTGAGGCCGCCGCCGATGGCAAGCTGGTCGTATCCGCCGGCCTGTGCAATGAGTGGGCTGCCCAAGCTGATCTCGATGCGGCTCGAATTGCCAAGGGTGAGCGATCCAGTCACGAAGATGCGGCCCGCGGGACCGCCGGGCAGCAGCGAAAGGCCGGCGCCCGGGCTGATGATGCCGCCAGAGACGAGTGAGCCGTTGATGACGCCCTCACCGGTGATGGAGCCGCCGGTCTGCTGCAACCCGCCCGAGGCATTGATCTCGCCGCCAGCAAGTGCGAGTTCCCCGGCGGTGAGCAGGTACTGCCCGCCGGTGGTGATCAGGCCTGAACCGGACACATTGACCGTGCCGCCGGTGTGGAGCACGGAGCCGACTACATCCAGGCGACCGTTGTCGACGGTGAATGACCCGCCCTGGATGGTGGTTCCGCCGCCCACGAGCAGTCGTGCATCGTTGCGAACCACGGTCGTGGCACTAGGGGTGTGGAGGAGGTTCTGGTTGATGGTGACAACCGTGGTATCGCCACGTTCGCTGCCGCCGACCGTGAAGACACCCTGATTCGAGAGGCCGAAGGAATCGGTCAGCGTGAGCTGCCGGCCGTTGCTGACGCGGAAGTTGCCGGCGGGAGTGATGGACTTGACGGTCTCGAAGACATCCGTGTTGTTGAAGTTGGTGATCTTCGCGGTGGTGCCCGCGAGTGCGATGGCGTTGGAGATGATCTCCACGTTGGTGATGTTGCGAGCCCGAAGCGTGCCCTGCACGTTGAAGTCACCATCGGTGAAGGTGCCGCCCGAGTAGTTGACCAGATCGCCCAGGATGTCAAGCTGTGAGCCGGAGTTGATGGTCACACGGCCCGTCGGGGCGACCGTGAAGACAAAGGAGGCAGCATCGGTGGGGTTCGCGGTAAAGGACGCGTTGTTGCTGAGCGTGAGTGCGCCGAAGCCATCGATGTTCTTGAGCGGGACGAGTGCATCGACGTTGGCGCCGTCAACGACCTGCGCGAGTGTCCCATCCAGTGTGAGCTTGGAATCGAGGCGTTCGATGCCGCTGTGATCGAAGGTGAGTTTGCCTGCGACACGGAAGTCGCCCTGGCTCAGGGTCTTGGTGCCAACGTCGTAGTTCTGGAGCGAGAAGCCATTGCCGATCGCAAACTCACTGCCGGCCTCGACATCGATGATGCCTGAGTTGTTGCCTTCAACCAGGAAGTTGCCGGTAGTCGTGAACGTGACGCCGCCCTTGAGCGAGAGGCTTCCGTTGGTGGTGATCTTGGTGGTCGCCGCGAGCGCATTGGCACCCGAGTTTGATTCGATTCGGGCGCTGGGACCGTTGAGCGTGACCGAGGAGTCGAGTGTGGCGATAGCAGTGCCGGTGCCGAAGCGAAGCACGCCTCGAACGTCGAAGATTCCGCCGCTGAGGGTGGAGGTCCCGGCGTTGTAGTTGGTCAGCGTGGAGCCGCTGACGACAGCGAAGGTCGAACCAGGGCCGACCGTCAGACGGCCGTTGTTCGTGAAGTTGCCGGCGGTGGTGAA
>JBILUL010000131.1:0-13695 GCA_044371005.1 Phycisphaerales bacterium
AC
This sequence comes from Phycisphaerales bacterium, assembly GCA_044371005.1. GTDB lineage: Bacteria > Planctomycetota > Phycisphaerae > Phycisphaerales > UBA1924 > UBA2402. Next base: position 3 of record JBILUL010000131.1, read on the forward strand.
CCGTGCGGCGCGTCGATGGTCGTGACCGTGCCTGCGGGCAAGTCGGCGGCCTTTGTTGCCGTGGATGAAGCCATCGCGGGCGATCCGGTGGCGGCGTTCGGTGGCATCATCGCACTCAATGTGCCCGTGGATGAAGCCGCGGCAGAGCGGCTGTGCGGCAAGGATGTCTTCCTCGAAGTCATCATCGCGCCGTCGTTTGAACACGCAGCCCTCGAGAAGCTCAAGACGCGCTGGGCGAATGTGCGACTGCTGGCGGTGGGGCCCATTCCCGACGCCGCGGCGGAGCGTGAGCTTGAATGGAAGTCGATCCCCGGCGGCATTCTCGTGCAGGAGCGTGATGGCACGTTCTCGAAGCGCAGTGAGCGGACGCTTGCGGCTGGTCCGGCGCCGGATGAGTCCATGCAGCACGCGGCGGGCTTCCTCGAAGTCGTCGGCCGATTCCTGTTCAGCAACGCAATCGTCATCGGCGGCGCGTCACCTACCTACGGCGCCGGAGTGCTTCGCATGTTCGGCGCGGGCGCGGGTCAGATGGATCGCGTGACTTCGTGCCGCCTGGCGGTGGCGAAGGCCGGTGAACTGGCCAAGGGCGCGTGCGTCTTCTCCGATGCATTCTTCCCGTTTGCCGATGGCCCGACGATTCTGGCCGATGCGGGCGTCAAGTGCATCATGCATCCAGGTGGAAGCAAGCGCGATCAGGACACCTTTGATCTGTGCACGCAGCGGAACATCTCGTGCGTGATCTCTGGGCTGCGTCACTTCAGGCATTGAGTGATCGCGAAGCACCGTTGAAGAGCACCCGCGGTGGCGGCTCAGTGCGAAGCACCGATCAGGCCATCGGAGCGGGCTTTGCGGCCGTAGACCAGCTCGAAGATCGGCGTTGCCATCAGGGTGGTCACGATGGCCATGATGACCAAGATGGCAAAGAGAGTGGGCGTGATGACGCCCCGTTCGAGGCCTATGTTGAGCAGGATGAGTTCCATCAAGCCGCGTGCGTTCATGAGCGCACCGATGGCCATCGCATCGCGTGTGGGTTCACCGTGGAGTTTTGCCGCGGCGAAGCAGGCGAGTCCCTTGGCGGCGACCGAGGCGAGCAGAATCAATGCCGCGGCACCGAAGAGGCCATTGGTGTTGATGGTGGCCAGCTGCGTGTTGAGCCCTGAGTACACAAAGAAGGCGGGCAGGAGGAGCGTCGTGGTGAGGGGCTCGATGCGCTGGCGGAGCTTTTCGCAGATGGGGCCACGGGGCATGGCGATGCCCAGGATGAAAGCTCCGAAGACGGCGTATATGCCCACCAGGTCGGTGAACCATGCCGCGAGCGAGAGAAGGATGAGCGTGCCTGGAAGCAGGAGCCCCGAGTGCTTGCCGCCGGGCTCGAAGTGATGGGCGAGGTACTTGAGCGCTGGGCGCAGTGCCAGGAGCACGAACGCGGCATAGGCGATGCCTCCGCCGATGGCGAGCAAGGCGATGGAGGGGTTGTCGCTGACACCGGCGAGCACGATGGCCAGGATGCACCACGCCGCGGCGTCATCGGAGGAACCTGCCGCAAGCGCGAGAGTGCCGATGGAGGTACCGGTGAGTCCGCGTTCGTGGATGATGCGGGCGAGCATGGGAAAGGCCGTGATGGACATCGCGGCGCCCATGAAGAGGATCTCCTCCCCGAAACTGACGTTGGGCGTGAAGAAGGCGTCGCTGCCCCGATACATCCAGGCGATGAGTCCGCCGAGCAGGAATGGGGCGAGGATGCCCGCGAGCGAGACGGAGAAGGCGGCCCGGGCGCGGTTGCGGAGGAGTCCGGCGTCAAATTCGGTCCCGACGCAGAACATATAAAGGACCAGCCCCAGCTGCGCGATGCAGTAGAGAACGGTCATGAGGGGGTGCTGAATGCGGATGCCCTCGACAATGACGGGCTGACCGGCCTGGAGCAGCAGTGTGGGGAAGAGCCAGGTTTGGAACTGAGGCGCGAACAGGCCCAGCAGGGAAGGGCCCAGGCAGACCCCGGCAATCATCTCACCAACGACCTGGGGCTGGCCGAAACGGCGCACGATCAATCCAACGACGCGGCACGCCAGAAGGATGGCCGCGAACTGCAGGAAGAAGTGAATCGCAATCTGCGATGCAGACACGGGCGGACTGTATCAGCACCGTGTGAGATCGGGATGGGCTCGATCGTGATGGGTGCGTTCAGGCGGCGCGGCGCATCTGATCGGTGATGGCACCAGCGAGCATGGCACCGGAGACGGCATCGAAGAGTTCGGTCCAGTCCTGGCTCAGCTGCGCGTCCCAGTCGTCGCCGGCGAGTTCCTCCATCACGGCGAGGAGTTCATCGCGGAAGATGGTGTAGTGGCCGGGGTTGGCCCCTTCGCGGGCGCACATGGCGCCCAGTGAACCGAGCGGTACTTCGAGCTTGTGGAAGCGATCGATGTGGCGGACGACCTGGCCCAGTGTCGCGAAGATCTTCTCGTTGACGTGCACGGCGTCGTCCGGAAAGAGCGCGCGGACTCCGGGATGGGTGTCCGCGAGATTCCGCATGACCTTGGCGATCATCGCAGGCCCGCACGGTGCGAACCATCCAAAACTCGCCTTCACTCGTTCAGCTTCGCGACGATTCATGCTTGGCTCCCGACCGGACGTTCCCGGTCCTGCACAGTCTTTGTGAGAAGCCCGCAGGCTCCACGCGGCACATCCATCGGAGCAGAGGATGCCCTGGTTGCGTGGTCGAGAGTCGCCAAGTTGCTTACCGGGCGCACGCGCAGAAGGGTCGGACAGCGCATGCAATCTGGGTCGGCATACCCCTCCCAAGGGCATGAGTTACCAGTCCATCAGCCAGGCCCGATCACCACGGCAGCGTGGAACCGTCGTAGTTGCGGAAGCTGCCGCTGTCGCCGGGCGTGAAACGATCGGTCTGCTCCAGAATGAACCGCGCGGACTGTTCGACGGCCATGGGGGCCTGATCGCCGCCCATGCGGGTCTTGACCCAGCCCGGGTGCATGCAGACGCACGTGAAGCCCTCAGGGCGAAGTTCATTGGCCATGCTCACCGTCAGCATGTTCAACGCGGCCTTGCTGGCCCGGTAACCGTACGAGGAGCCTCCCGTGTTGTTGCGGATGCTCGCCAACTGCGAGGAGATGTTCACGATCAGCTTGCGTGAACCCTTGCGCAGCAGCGGGAGCAGGGCCCTGGCCACCAGCACCGGCCCCGTGGCATTGACCGCAAAGACGCGAGCAAACTCCTCGGCGCGGCAGTCGGTCAGGAGCTTGCTCGTGCTGCTCACACCGGCGTTGTTGATGAGCACATCAATGGAGAGGTCGCCAAGCCTGGATGCGAGCGTGTCGATGGAGGCCGGGTCGGCGACGTCCAACTCGAGAACGCGGGCTCCCGTATCGATGAGCTCGAGCCCGGAAGCGCGATCTCGGACCGTGGCGCAGACGGTGGCGCCACGTGCGATCAGGAGACGAACAAGTTCAAGCCCGATCCCGCGATTGGCTCCGGTGACGAAGTAGACCATGGACGATTGTTGTCACGCCGCGGCGGGTCTGCGCGAACAGGCTCAGATGCGACGGAGCATGCGGACGCCGCCGTAGGTGATGGGCTGACCGGTCTCCACGCGGTGTCCGACGTTGCGCGTATCCGCGATGATCCCGCAATCGGTGAAATGACCCCGCAGCAGTTCCGCGGCGATCGCGCGCTCGACGGGTGCGTGGAAGGCGTCATGCAGCAGCACCACGGCCCCGGGGACCGTGACCTGAGCGACCCCGGCGAGGTCCGCCGCGACGCCCTGCTCACTGTGATCGCCATCGATGAATACGAAATCGAACTGGCCACCGGCGATTTCCCGTGCCCGAGGGAGCTCATCGGGCGAGCGACCGACGATGAGGGTGACGCGGTCGCCCAGCTCACCGATATCGAACTCGAGGGCCGGGTCCGGATCGATCGAGACCAGGTCACCCCGACCAAGATCGCTGAGCGCGGCGTGGATGATTCGGGTTCCGCCTCCCCAGCGCACGCCGATCTCAAGCGAGCGACGTGGTGCCAGCGCGAAGACGAGTGCGTACAGCAGCACGCGTTCACGCGGTTTCTGGTCGGCATGAGCCGCAAGGGTCGAGGCGAGCCGCCAGGGCTGGGCGCGAAGCTGCGGATCGTCGGAAGACTTGAAGGTGAACGCACGCACGCACGCCGCGGCTTGCGCGGGTGCTTCTCCGCTGATGGTTTCGTTGGCCATGACTCCAGTATCGAACAACACCCGCACTTCTCCTCTCAACAGGCATCGCCTGAAGAGGGGAGTCTTCCCCCGTCCGGGGCATGCACTAGCGGATGGAGACGCCACCACCGACGGAGATGAGTTCGATGCCACCGACGGCCCAGGTGCCATCGGCCAGCTGCTCGAAATCGAGCCTCCACCATGACGGCACAGGGAAGGGCGCGACCTGGGGGGTCGTCGAGACTTTGACCTGCACGCGTCCGGTGCGGGAGCCCGTCTCACACGCCTGCAGTTCGACCACTCGGTGGTCCTTGATCTCGTACATGCCCCCCTTGGAAAACTGCGTCTGCACGCGCGAGAGAATGCGATGCAGAGGTTCTGCCTCGCTGTCTGACGAGAGTCGAAGCACGGCATCGGCGGTCAGAATGCCCTCGACACCCTGCACATCGCCCGCAGCGGTCAATCGCACCAACTGCATGGTGCGCGCCTTCATCACTTCCGCAGGCGTCTGCACGAAGATCCCCATGAGCACGACGCCGCAGGCCAGGAGCGCCCCCATGACCGCGGCAATGCGTGCTGGACGCACCGCCTGACGCGTCGTCCAGAAGGCGAAGAGAATCAGTGAGATGGCCACGACGGCGACCACCGTGAGCCAGGGGCTCTCGAGCAGGTACCTCGAAAGTACCGGCGAATCGGGCAGGGGTGTCGGTGCCGCCGCGTCCAGACTCGCAAAACCACTCTGTGCAATGAACAGCATGAATCCTCCGCCCCACCGCCTCCATCCGACCCGCCACCCGAACCCGCCACGGCATCTGTACCCCTGATCGGGGGCCACCGATCGTGGGATCAACATCCACCACACCCCTGCATCCACCCGCCTATTCGAGTCTGCCGCCCGACGCGGCCGATCCGCATTCAACGAGAGTTCCGGTGCGCCCCACGCGTCCGAGAACAGCCCGGTTCGTCAGGGAGCAACCGTATGTCAACGCCATCTGCCAATCCAAGTCCGCAGCGGCCCATCGGTGGGCTTGCCGCGTCGGCTCATCCTGGCGGACGCCCTGCACCAACCGATACGACGCCCGAGGGCGAAGCGTTGCTTCGAAAGAACCTGGAGTTGCTCTCCCAGCGAAGTTCGGCAGCGGTGCGTGCCATTCACGCGGCGGACTCCGCCGATCACCTGCACTTCCTTCACGACGATCACGGTCGCTGGTGCGCGCGAATCACCGATCGAGGCATTGCGCGTCAGGCATGCAGTTTCCGCGACGCCGCGGCGGAGGCTCGTGCATGGGCGAAGAAGATCGATGTCACGACTGCCGCGGCGATCGTCGTCCGTGGCTTCGGGTGCGGGCACCACATCGCGGCACTCGCGGCGAAGATGCGTCATCTTGGCACCATCATCATCTACGAGCCCGACACCGCGCTGCTGCGCGAAATGCTGCGACGCATCAATCTGGTCGAGTGCTTCGGAAGTTCGCACGTCGTGCTGGTGACCGACCCCGCCGACGCATCCGCGCTCGCGGCGGGCATCGCCGGACTTGAGGGGACGCTCGCGGCGGGCCTGTGCGTCGTCGATCATCCGCCGAGCATCGCCCGCATCGGACCCACCGCAGAGCAGTTCGGACAGAGTCTCGCGCACATCGTCAAGGCGGTTCGCACCAATGTCGTGACGACGCTGGTGCACTCCGATGTCACCGCCCGCAACTGCATCCAGAATCTGGGGACCTATGTGACCGTGCCCGGCATTCAGGACCTCGCCAATGTCTGCGCCGGACATCCCGCGGTGGTGGTGAGCGCTGGACCAAGTCTGCGCCGCAACATCGCGCTGCTGAGTGAACCAGGAATCCGCGACCGCGTGGTCATCATCGCCGTCCAGACCACGCTCAAGACATTGCTGGCCCGCGGCATCAAGCCCCACTTCGTGGTCGCGCTCGACTACCACGAGATCAGTCGCAGGTTCTATGAAGGCCTGACGCAGGCCGATGTCGAAGGTGTGACGCTCGTCGCCGAACCCAAGTGCAACCCGGCAATCCTTCAGAGCTTCCCGGGCGTCATCCGCTGCACCGGCGATGATGTGTCCGACCGCGTCGCGGGTGAACGGCTGGCCCGCGACATGGGCCGGATCCAGCCAGGCAGCACCGTTGCCCACCTGGCCTACTACCTGGCGCGACACCTGGGGTGCGATCCGGTCATCATGATCGGACAGGACCTTGGATTCACGGACCATCAGTACTACGCGCCGGGTGCCGCGATCCACGACACATGGGCCGGCGAACTGAGCGAGTTCAACACACTCGAGATGCTTGAATGGCAGCGCATCGCGCGGATGCGACTCCTGCTCCGACCCGTGCAGGATCAGCAAGGCCGTCGGATCTACACCGATGAGCAGATGGCCACCTATCTGGTGCACTTTGAACGCGACTTTGCGCGCGACGCCGCGGCGGGCCTCACGATCATCGACGCAACCCAGGGCGGCGTCGCCAAGGCACACACCACCGTGCGCACTCTTCGCGATGCCCTGGACGCACACGCCACGCGACCACTGCCGGCCATCCCCGCCGGCACGCTCTCCGCACAGGCAGCCAGCCGCCGCGAGGCCGCTCGTGAACGCCTGATGGAACTCAGCCGCGGCGCGGCGGAACTTGCCCGCATGGGCCGCGAATCGCAGACCCTGCTCAAGCGGATGATCGACCAGCCTCACGATCGTCGGACCGTGAACACACTGATCGCCCGAGTACAAGCCTTCGGCGAACGTGCCGCGGCGAACCCCGCCTACTGGCTCGTCCAGTTCATCAATCAGACCGGACAGCTCAAGCGCTTCCGCGCGGATCGAGCACTTGATCTCAACACGGAGCTCTCCGCCTCCCAGCGTCAGCTGGGACAGATGGAGCGCGACCTTGAGAATGTGCGATGGCTGACCGACGCCGCGGAGCATCTGGGAACGCTGCTTGTGCAGGGCCTTGAGACCCTGAGCGGCAAGCCCCCCGTCACACGCGACCCCAGCGTCAGCGATGACGCAACACTGCGCGTGACGCGCGAGCAGCGTCGGATCATCGCGACGGTTCCACTGCTTGATCGATGCGCCAGCCTACCGACCACCCTGCACCGCCTCAGCCGCTGCGACACCATCTCTCAGACGGTCCTGCTGGTACCCGCCGATTCGGCCGCGATGGATCAGGCGCATCAACTGGCGGCATCGCTGCCGGGCGTGAGCATTCAGGCGTGCGAACGCGGCAATGCCATGCGCGAACGTTCGAAGCGTGTGGCTCACGGGCGAGCCTGGTCGCGTCATGCGTGGCGCGGCGGCATCGCCAATCTGACGATGTTCGATGAGGCGTATCACCCCGCGCAGATCAGCGCCGCCATGCGCGAGCACAATGCCGACGCAGCGGCGATCATCGGCCCGGACTGGTCGTGGATCGACCCGGCGCTCATTGACGCCGCGGCGATTCGCTATCTCGAACGGCCCGACACCTACGGCATCACCTTCACTCAGGCAGCGCCAGGCCTTGGAACTTGCGTTCTGGCTCGCCGCGTCGTTCAAGAAGCGGCGGCGGTGATGGGCAGCCACGCAAGCATCGGTGGACTCCTTGGCTATGTTCCGGTGGCTCCCCAGGCCGACCCCATCACCAAGCCGGTCTGTCCGGCGATCGATCCGCTGATCCGCGACTGCCCGATGCGGTGCACGGCGGATGAATCGGACATCGTTGCCCTGCTGCAATCGCTCCCTGCGGATGCACCAGCCCTCGAGATCGCCCGTCGCATCAGCGCGTGGTTCGATGAACTTGATCCGGATCGGTACCCAATCCAGATGGTTGAACTGCAGGTTGATCATGGAACACTTCCGCAGGCCGTGGCGCAGTGGCTAAGCCGCCAGCCGATGCTTCCGCGGGCACTGACGCTCCGCGGCGCGGGGCACAACGCCCCTGCTCTTGCTGACGCGGCTCATGCCTGCGGTGTCGGCACGATCCATGTGCGTACCAATCTGTTCGGCGGCGAGGAAGAGGCCCGGGCACTCCTTGACTCACGAGCCGCGGTGATCAGCATCGATCTGGTCGCTGATGAGGCCCGTACCTATGAATCGCTGACGGGCCGGAGCGACTACGACCTGATCCGCGGCGGCGTCGAAGTCCTGGTGAATGAGGCCAGGCGTGACGAGTCCGCCGGCGCGGGCATGCCTTCGCGATGGATCGTGCCGCGGATCACGCGGTGCGATGCTGTGCTCGATGAGATCGAGCGGTTCCACGATCGGTGGCTGCTGTTCGCGGGTGCGTGCGTGATCGATGCGCCTCCGCAATCCATGTCGGGTCCGCGGATCGAGGCACTTCCGCTGCCGCGGCTTGCGCGGCGGCGTCTTGAGCTGCTGCACCGCAGAATGGACCTCCGGCACGGCGTGATCACCGAGCCGCCCGTGCGGTGCACCATGGAGGTTGGAGCATGAACGAACAAGGACCCATCATCGCCGTGATCGTCGCCAGAGCGGGCAGCCGCGGCGTTCCCGGCAAGAACATCGCCTTGGTCGGCGGGCGTCCGTGCATCGCATGGACGATTGATGCCGTGCAGCAGTGCCCGAACATCAAGGATGTCGTGGTGACCACCGACGATCAGACGGCTCGCCAGCTGGCGGCATCGATGGGTACCGAGGTCGTGGATCGCCCGGCGGAGCTCGCCACCGATTCAGCACGCGTGGATGACGCGGTAAGGCACTGCGTCGAGCGCTATGAGCTGCATCACACGCAGATCCGCGCGGTGGTCATCCTCTATGCCAATGTCCCCGTGCGTCCCGACGGTCTGATTGAACGGGCTGTCGCCCTCTTCTGCAAGAGTCGCTGCGACAGCGTCCAGAGCTACTCGCCGGTGGGAAAGCACCATCCCTGGTGGACCGCCCGGATCGATGGTGAGCAAACCGTCGCGGCGTGGGAGGAGGGCGCGGTCCTGAACCACGGCGTCTATCGCCGTCAGGATCTGCCTCCGGCGTACGTCCCAGATGGCGGCGTCCTGGTAGTGTCCCGCGAAGCGCTGCTCGAACGCGTTCCGGGCGTACCACGAGGGCCCCACGCCTTCTTCGGCAAAGTCCGCAAGGGAATCATCAATCCGGAGGGTTCCGTCGTGGACATCGACACCCCCATCGACCTGATTGTCGCCGACACGCTGCTGCGTCAGCCTTCCCGATCGGTGGCCGCATGAATCAGCCATTCCCACAGCATTCTGCGGAACCTCCCAGCATTCAGATCGGCCACTGCACGATCGGCGCAGGCCACCGCCCCTACATCATCGCAGAACTGGGCGTGAATCATGACGGAGATCCTGAGCGGGCATTGGAACTGACCGATATGGCCGCGGACTGCGGTGCCGATGCGATCAAGCTTCAGTGCTTCGAAGCGGATCGCCTCATGAGCCGCGCGTCACGTCTTGCATCCTATCAGGAGCGAGCCGGTGAGCACGACCCGGTCGACATGCTCCGTCGCCTCGAACTCCCGCTCGATCAGATGCGGCGGGTGGTGCAGCGAGCCCACGACCGAGGCATTCACGCGCTGGTGACGGTCTTCAGCGTGGAACTGGTCGAACAGGCCGCGGCACTCGAGTGGGATGGCTTCAAGACGGCAAGCCCCGACATCATCCACCTGCCGCTTCTGGAGGCACTGATGTCCACCGGCCGCCCGCTGGTCATCAGCACCGGAGCCAGCACGCTTGATGAAGTGCAGCGGGCCGCACGGTGGCTGGCTCCCGCAACAGACCGGACGATGTTCATGCAGTGTGTCAGCAGCTATCCCACGCCGGCAGGACTCGAAGCGTTCGAGGGGATCACCGCCATCGCCCACGCCACCGGACGCCCCTGCGGCTACAGCGACCATACCAGCGCGCACGAAACCGGAGCCCGCGCGTGCGAGGCTGGAGCCGTGGCACTCGAAAAGCACATCACCTGGAACACCGCCGCGGCTGGCCCTGACCACGCCGCGTCCCTGGATCGCCAGGGTCTGCGCACCTACTGCGCGCTCGTTCGTCAGAGTCATGAAGCCGGGCGCTGGGGCACCGCGAGCCTGCCGGGCCGCAAGGAAGTCCTGGACATCGAAGGTGAGGTTCGGCAGGTCTCCCGCCAGTCTCTGGTCACGACGCGCGCGCTGCCCGCGGGCCACCGGCTCACCCGCGCTGATCTGACAATCAAGCGACCTGGCACGGGTCTGGCCCCGTGGTACCTGACTCAGGCCGTAGGCGCGACACTCGCCGCGGCGGTCGCAGCCGACACTCCCCTGTCGGCGGACGACATTGAAATGGTCCGCCACGTCGCGGCGTGAATCGGGGTTGCCCCTACGCTTGCCCCATGTTTGATGAGAACCAACTGCTGGCGATGCTCACCTCCGGTCACGAGGTGGAGGTGCGTGCCATGCTCGAAGCGCACCTCAAGAAGCGTCCGGCCGATGCGCTCGCCAACAAGATCATGGCGATGATCCATGGTGCGCACATGGAGGAGGACAAGTCGCTGCCGTATCTGCAGCGAGCCGCGTACGCAGCACCCCGCGACGGGCAGATCCGGTTCATGCTCGCGAATGTGCAGATGGGTCTTCGCAAGCACAAGGATGCCCTCGCCTCGTACAAGGAATGCCTCAAGCTGGCCCCGGGCGATGTCGCCTCGGCCGATGGTGCAGGCAAGTGTCTCATCTCGCTGGGCCGCCTGGATGAAGGCCGCAAGATGTTCGAGTCGGCCATCACGGCCAACCCGACCACGGCCGATGCCTATGGCAACTACGCGACGGCGCTGGTACACATCGGCAAGGCCGATGAAGCGCTGACCGTTGCCCGCCGCGGCCTTGATCGTGTCCCGGAGAGTGCCTCGCTGCTCGAGTTCGTCGCCTACACCTCGAACTTTCCTCACACGGCGGACAATCAGTTCGTGAAGGAAGTCCACGAACGCTGGGGCCGCGCGATCGCCCGGGAGCGAGCGAGCGCACCTGTGCCGACGGTTCACAAGGATCGATCGCCGGACCGTGCGCTGCGCGTGGGCTTCATGTCCGGCGATTTCACACGCCACGCGTGCGCCCTGTTCATGGCGCCGGCAATTCAGAACTTCGATCGCTCCAGGATCGTTCCGCACTGCTATTCGACCGCGCATACCGGGGACGGTGGCGATCAGCTCTTCCGCGCCTGCTGCACATTCCGGGACCTTCCTGAAGCTTCGCTCGATCAGACCGCCGCGACGATCGCCGCGGATGGCATCGACATCCTCATCGACTGCAGCGGCCTGACCCAGGGCCAGCGACTTCGTTCACTGATTCCGCGCTGTGCGCCGGTTCAGGCAACGTGGCTGGGGTATCCCAACACGACCGGCGTGCCGACGATGGACTGGCGCATCGTCGATGCGCTGACCGACCCGCCGGGCTCGGAATGGCAATGCTGCGAACGAATCGCCCGCATTGAAGGGTGCTTCCTGTGCTTCACCCCCGATCGCGAGGCACCCGAGCCTGAGCCCACTCCGGCCACACTCAACCCCGATGAACCCGTGGTCTTCGGTTCATTCAACCGCATGACCAAGGTCAACTCGCAGACCCTTGATGCGTGGGCTGCGGTACTGCGGGCGGTGCCCAACAGCAGGATGCTGGTGAAGCTCCGGATCATGTCCGATGAACTGCTGCGCGAAGCACAGGATCTGTTCGTCCGCCGCGGGATCGATGCCAACCGGATCATCGCCGTCCCCTTCACCGAGAGTTCGCAGGAACACGCCCGCATGTACGGGCGCATGGACGTGGCGTTGGATGCCTTTCCGTACAACGGCACCACGACCACCTGCGAAGCCGCGTGGATGGGCGTTCCGGTCATCGTCCTGGCCGGCGACAGCCACCGTTCTCGCGTGGGCGTGAGCCTCAACACGGCTCTGGGCCAGACCGACCTGATCGCAGCAAACGTCGAGGAGTATGTCAGCATCGCCCAGACCCTCGCGGCAGACCGGGCCGCCCTGGGACGCCGCAAGCTGGGCCTCCGGGCCGCCATGAACGCCTCCATCCTGTGTGACGGCCCCGGCTACGCCCGCCGCTTTGAGCAGACGCTGCGGTCCATGTGGGTGGCCTGCTGTACGCAGAGCCGCTGACCGGTTCCGGTTCAGTCCCCCACGGGCTTCGCTTCACCTTCGCCGCGGCTCCGCACCCGTTCGTGCGGATGTCCCGGTGCTGGGGTACCCTTGGGGTGGAATGAGGGGCCTGGTGCGTTCCGCTCCGCGGCGGACCATCGGCCTGACGAGATCGAACGGGTGCCACGGAAGCGAGCGCGCGGCGCTTGCACGAGGCACTCTCACATCCGAACAAGGAGGAGTGCATCCGCACTCTTCTTCCATGTCAACGCTGACTACCTCGGTCCCCAACCGCCCTGTCGCCGTCGCCCTTCCGTCCACCGCAGCCAGCCAATCGAACCAGACCATGCGAGCCCTGATCAAGCACCACGCCGGCCCCGAGCTCGAGTTCACCACACAGCGGGCCAAGCCGGTCCCGGGCCCCCGCGATGTGCTCATCCGGATCACCAAAGCCGGCATCTGCGGCACCGATCGACACATCTGGGAGTGGGATGCCTGGGCGGCCAGCCGCATTCCCGTTGGCATCGTCACCGGCCACGAGTTCGTCGGCATCATTGAGGCCGTCGGCGCCGCGGTGACCCGCTACCAACCCGGCCAGCGCGTGAGCGCCGAAGGGCACATCACCGCGGGCATCGACTACAACTCCAGAACCGGCAACGCCCACATCGCCAGCGATACGCGCATTCTGGGCATCGACCGCGACGGCATCTTCGCCGACTACGCAGTGGTTCCCGAGGAGAACGTCTGGCCGGTGCATCCGAGCATTCCCGACAAGGTCGCGGCGGTGCTCGATCCGCTGGGCAACGCCGTTCATACCGTGATGGCAGCCGGCGTCTCGGCCAAGAGCGTGCTCATCACGGGCACGGGCATCATCGGGCTCATGGCCGTGACCGTTGCCAAGGCCGCAGGCGCTGGGCGCATCTTCACGACGGATATGGATCCGCGCCGCCGCGAACTGTCCCGCAAGCTGGGTGCGGTCGATGCGTTTGACCCGCGTGATAACGGCTTCATCAATGTCATCCGCGGTGCATGCCGCAACGAAGGCGTGGATGTGCTGCTGGAAATGTCAGGGTCGCCCGCCGCGTACGACCAGGGCTTCTCGTGCCTGCGCAACGGCGGCACCGCCGCACTCCTTGGCATCCCCTCCAAGCCGCCGACATTCAACATCACCCAGCACGTGGTCTTCAAGGGCGCCACCGTCCTTGGCATCAACGGCCGCAAGATGTTCGAGACCTGGTACCAGATGGAAGAACTGCTCGTGGGCGGCCGCCTCGAACTCGATGACATCATCACCCACGAGTTCCCCATCGAACAGTTCCGCAAGGGCTTCGAGACCATGATCTCCGGCGAGGGAATCAAGGTCGTGCTGAACGTGAACGGGTGAAGAAAGTTCCAGAGTGCCTGAGTTCCGAAGTGCGCAGCATGCGGTGCACTTC
>JBILUL010000039.1:0-35142 GCA_044371005.1 Phycisphaerales bacterium
TGAACGTTTGTTCCCATGCTCTGCCGGCTCGCGGCGGTTGCGCTTGGATCATTCACCGGGTTGAGATCGGCTGGGATGAGCATCCGGAACGTCGCGCCCTTGCCCTCGACTGAATCGACGAAGATGGCACCGCCGTGCTCTTCGGAAACTCGCTTGGCGACCGCCAGGCCAAGACCGGTGCCCTTGGCACCCTTGGTCGTGTTGAAGGGCTCGAAGATCCAGGCGATCTTGCTCGCCGGGATGCCCGGCCCGTTGTCGATGACCGCGATCTCGAAGGTGGCCCGCGTACCCAGTTTTGTCATGATCTGCGGATCGCTGACCACCCTGTGCTGAGAGGAAGCTCTCATTGGTGCCACGCCGGCGGGCTTGTACGTGACGCGCAGTGTCACAGCTCCAACATCGGCATTCACAGCCTCCACGGCGTTGGTCAGGAGATTCATCACCGCCTGATGAATCAGCGACGTATCCACGGAGACCGGAGGCATTTCCGGATCGATGTCGACGATGAGCGCCACCTTCTTGGCGGTCGCGACACTCTGAACGAGCTGGGCCGCCTCCTCGAGAATGGGCGTCAGCCGCGTGAGCTCCAGCTCCGTCCGGCGCTGACGCGAAAAGGCCAGCATGTTCATCGTCAGGCCGATGATGCGGTCGAGATTGCGCTGCAGAATGGCCCAGCCACCCTTGGCCAGACGCAGATCTTCCTTCTTGAGACCCATTTCCACGACATCCGCGCCGCCCCGCAGCCCCTGAAGAATGTTCTTGATGGCGTGCGAGAGCGTCGCCACCGTCTCGCCAATCGCCGCGAGCCGCTGGGTCTGGAGCCGCTGCTGGTAGAGCTCGGCATTGTTGAGTGAAAGCCCGGCATGTTGCCCGATGGCGTTGAGCAGCGCCAGCTGCTCGGCCGTGAAGGTGTAGTTCACCATCGAGCTGTCGACGTAGATGGCGCCGAACGTGCGGTCGCGGAACTTGACCGGTGCGCACAGGGCCGAACGGATGTTGAACTGCTGCACGCTGTCGCCCTTGGCGAAGCGCGGGTCGGTCATGGCGTTGGTGGAGAGAACACCTTCGCTCTTGGTCACCACGTGCTGCAGGATCGTGCGGCTGACGAGAATCTGGGCCTGTTCCGGATTGGCCGGCGCCTCACGATACTTGATCGCCGCGGCGGTCATGGGGGCCTCGGGCGACTCCCCGCAGAGCATGATGCACCCACGCTCTGGATGAAACTCGGCAAAGACCAGCTCCAGAACGCCCTTGAGCATCTCCTCGCCGCTCATCACCCGATTGGAGAGCAGCGTCGTCAGGCGGTAGATGACCCGCAGGTGATCCGCCGCCGCGGCACGTGGCTCAGGTTCCGACAGAATCACCGAGTCATCGTTCCCGCCAGGCAGAAAGATGCCGCTCGACGCCGCGGTCCGCTCCACAGTCGCCTCGAGCCGCTTTGGCCCCACCACTCGCACAATGTCCGGATCCGTCGTCTCCGTCGTTCCAAAGACGAATAAGGACTGCCCGGTCCGGATTTGATCGCCGGGGCGGAGGCGGGTGGGTTGTTCAATGCGAACGCCGTTGACGTGGGTGCCGTTCTGGCTCTGGAGGTCGCGGATGTACCAGACGCCGTCGTCGGGGGTAAGCTCGGCGTGTCGTCGCGACACGGCGTTATCGCTCAGAGGCAGGGCCTCGGAGGACCTTCCGATGAGCTGGGGCTCGTGATCGGGGAGTTCGTAGCGTCGGCCCTTGTCGGGCCCCTGGATGACAGTGAGCACAAGCACGGTGCCAAAGCTTAAGCTAGTATTGACCCGGAGCAGGAGAACCGTGAGAGAGAGTTCCAAGGTATCGCGCCGTTGTTGCTCCCATGATTGTCTCAACCGAGCCAGCGGATGCTCTTCCTGTCGCGGCTGCGCCGCGGGTGATGCTGTCGCCACTTCACATGGCGCTCAGCCTCGCATTCCTCGCCGCGTGGTACATCGCCAGTGGCATCTGGGGGCTGAGTTTCTCGGCGAGCACTGCTGGCTGCACGCTGATCTGGCCTCCCTCCGGAATCGCTCTCGCGGCGATCATCCTGCTTGGTCCCAGGGTCATTCCCGTCATCTACATCGCGGCGGTCATTGTCAATCATGTCGCGGTGGGGTCGCTTGCGACGCCTTGGCCGATGCTGGTGGGCATCGGCAACACACTGGAGGCAGTGGTTGGCTGGTACACACTGACACGAATTGCCGGGTTTGACCCGCGCATGGGGCGGCTTTCGGATGCCGTTGCCCTTGTCTTCATCGCGGTTCCGCTCTCTCCCATCCCCGCCGCGTTACTTGGTGCCGCGTCGACCTGCGCGGGCGGGGAGGTTCCCTGGAGCATGTTCTGGCATGTGGCCACGACGTGGTACGTGGGCGATGCCATCAGCATTCTCCTGCTCACGCCCGTGCTGCTCACCTGGTTCTCAGGTCAGCGCTACGCGTGGAAGCGGACACCCGAGGCATTGGTGATGCTGCTTCTCGTGCTGGGCACGACCGCCGCGGCATTCAGCCACCAGAGCATGAGCCGCGCCGACGGATACCCGCTGGCCTTCCTGCCCATGCCGCTGGTGGTCTGGGGTGCGATGCGGTTCGGCCCGCGGGGCGCGAGCCTCCTTTCGCTCACGCTCTCGTGTGTTGCGGTCATCGCAACCCTCATGCAGCGCGGCCCCTTCTACCTGCAGGACATTCAAGAGAGCGTGCGCCTCCTCTGGGCCTTCATGGCGGTGGTCGGCGGCACGGCGGTCTGCCTTTCCTCCGCCGCGGCGGAGAGCCGGCGTGTTCAGGCGAACCTCAAGCAGAGCCGTGACCGCTACCAGCTTCTGATGCAGGGTGCCGGCGTGCTGGCATGGGAAGCCGACCCGGCGACGCTTCGGTTCACCTATGTCAGCGGACAGGAGCCTTCGCTGCTTGGGTATTCGCCCCAGCAGTGGTGCGCGGAAGGGTTCTGGGAACGCGCCATTCACCCCGACGATCGTGAGGCGACGGTGCACGCCTGTGCGATCAGTACACGCAAGGGTGAAGACCATGTTCTTGAATATCGGATGGTCGCGGCGGAAGGCACCGTGCACTGGGTGCACGATGTCGTCAGCGTCGCGGCGGGTGCGGGTGGTCGGCCCATGCTGCGCGGGCTGATGATCGATGTCACCGAGCGCAAGGCAGCACAGGGCCGGGTAGAAGCCGCGGAACGCAAGTTCCGCAGCCTCTTCGAACAGTCTCCCTGGGGCGTGATGATCATCGATCCGGCCAGCGGCCGGATTCTCGAAGTGAATGCCGCGCTGGCGGATCTGCTCGGCTACGCGGCACCCGAATCTGTCACAGGCATCACCGTCGCCGATCTGGATGCGGTGCGCACGGGCGAAGAAACGGCCCGAAAGCTCGAACAGATCCGCAGCGAAGGCAGCATGGCCTGCGAGACGCGCTGGAAGCGCCGCGACGGTGCCATCATCGATGTGATGGTGGGTGTCCGCACCACGGCGATTGCGGGCAGAACCGTCTTCCATTGCATCGTGCGTGACATCACCCGCCAGCGACTCGACGCCGCGGCATTGGTCGAGAGTGAACAGCGCTTCCGCGACATGTTCGAGCGGCACGATTCGGTCATGCTTCTGGTGGAGCACGGGACCGGGCAGGTGCTCGATGGCAATCACGCCGCGTGCCGGTTCTACGGGTACACCCGCGAAGAACTCCGCGGCATGCACATCTCGCGGATCAACCGCGCCGATCCCGCCCTCATTCACGTAGCGATGCAGCAGGCCGGCAAGGGCATGAAGAACTCATTTGAGTTCACCCACCGGCTCAAGAACGGCGAAGACCGTCTGGTCGAGATTCACTCAAGCCCCATCCAGCACCAGGGCCGCACCCTGCTCTTTTCGATCATCCACGACATCACGCAGCGAAAGCGCATCGAAGCCGAGCGCGACAGCCTGCAGCAGCAGATCATCCACGCGCAGAAGCTCGAAAGCCTGGGCGTGATGGCCGGCGGCGTTGCACACGACTTCAACAACCTGCTGGTGGGCGTGCTGGGCAACGCCGGCCTCGCGCGGCGGATGCTCCCCGAGCAATCACCCGCACGCACCATCCTCAACACGATCGAGCAGGCCGCGCAGCGTGCGGCCGATCTCACACGTCAGTTGCTTGCGTATGCGGGCAAGGGACGCCTCCAGACGGAGGTGCTCGATCTCTCATCGCTCGTGCTGGAGATGTCGCGGATTCTGCAGGTGTCGCTGCCGCCGAATGCGAATGTCAAACTCGACATCGCGGCTGGCTTGCCTTCCATCGAAGTGGATGCGACGCAGGTGCGGCAGGTGACGATGAACCTGCTGACCAACGCTGCGGATTCGCTGGAGGGTGGCCCCGGGCACATCCGCATCAGCACGGGGACAGTGCACGCGACGCGGGAGTATCTGGCGACGGCCTATGTGCCCAGCGATGCGCCCGAGGGTGAGTATGTCTTCCTCGAAGTGGCCGACACGGGCAAGGGCATGGACCGGGCGACGATGCTCCGGATCTTCGATCCCTTCTTCACGACCAAGTTCACCGGACGCGGTCTGGGTCTCGCCGCGGCATTGGGCATCGTCCGCGGCCACCGCGGCGCGGTGAAAGTGCTCAGCGAGCCGGGCAAGGGCACGACCTTCCGGATCCTCTTCCCCGTCTGCAGCCAGCCTGCCTCGCAGATTGAGGCCAAGCCGGATGCGACCGTGGGCATTCCCGATGCGCTGGCGGTGGCGACGATCATGGTGGTCGATGATGAGCGCATTGTCCGCGAGTTTGCCCGCGATGCGCTGACGACGCGCGGGTATCAGGTGATTGAAGCCGCGGACGGGCAGGAAGCCCTGGGCCACCTGCGTGAACGCGGCAGCACGATCGCCGCGATTCTGCTGGATGTCACGATGCCGGGCATCAGCGGCCACGAGTTGCTCTGGACGCTGCGAGAAATGGGCATTGATTCGCCGGTGATTCTCTCGAGCGGCTACTCAGAGCCCGATGCGCTCAATCGCGTCGATGGCGTGAGCGATGTGAGCTTCATCCAGAAGCCCTACACGCACGAACTGCTGCTCGATACCGTGGCCACCGCAGTGACGCGCTGGCAGCAGCTGCATCCCACCCGCAAGAACTAAGGTTTCAGCGGCTGAATGAACAGCGAAGGGCTGCGAGCTCAATCACTCGGGGATGCCGATGTCCTCGTCCCAGATCTCCGGGTGCGCGGCGATGAACTCACGCATCAAACCGGTGCAGCGCGGATCATCGGCGCAGACCACACTCGCGCCCGAGGCAGTCAGCCAATCCTCGCGGCCCACGAAGGTCTCGCGCTCGCCGATGACGATGCGCGGGATGCGATGCAGCACGGCCGTGCCGCTGCACATCGCACACGGGCTGAGCGTGCTCGCAAGGATCAACCCCTGCCAATCGCGCCGACGCCCCGCATTGCGGATGCACACCGTCTCGGCATGCGCGGTGGGGTCGCCGGTCTGCACTCGAAGGTTGTGGCCCAGGGCCACGATGACGCCATCGGTGGTGCAGAGTGCGCTGCCGATTGGGATGCCCCCTTCGCGCCGGGACTTGAGCGCCTGTTCGTATGCCGCGTTCAGGGCAAGACGTTCAACGTGGGTGAGCATGGGGGAGTTTACGCGTGGAGGGTGGGGTGTCGGCTGGGGGGAAGGTTGGATCTGGGAGCAAGGTCGGGAGCGTGTGAAGCCGACGAACTGCGGGTCGCTCACACTTCCCCAGTATTCGCCAGCTATGAGGAAGTGTGCCGCGGCATGGAAGGTGATCGCTTTGGTGGTGTGGTCGCGACGGCCCCTCGGAGATAGGTGATCTCTACTTCAATGGGGCCCTGGGACCAACCAGTGCTCGCATCGATCTGGAGCCGCCTCATCGTGCGTCACGAGTGTCGGGAGTTGCGGCGGCACTACCGATCAATATACAAACATCGATGGCTTTCCCATGATGTTGCGGTCTATCTGAGCCCTGATTCCGTGAAAGTGGCCTTGATTCCACTCCGATCTGCGAACAAGTCGCATTTTGTATGTATACTTGAAGTACCACATGACCCACTCAATGGACAACGCGCGTTGCACGCGCTCGAAGCAACTGGCGCGCAGCTCGCGAGTTGGCAGAGTGATCCAATCGAGTTGGTGATTGCTGGGGGGACTGCGGGACTTTTGGGTAGGGTGCTCTCGCCCACTCGCACCACCGCTGACTGTGATGTGATGTGGGTGAACGACCCGGGCGCGTGGGATCGCATCGAGCGTGCAGCCGAGCAGGTGGCGGCAGAGCAGCAGTTGCCTCGGCGGTGGCTGAACCGCGACTGCACCACCTATGCATGGACACTGATGCTGGATTGGCGCAGTCGCTGTGAGCCGGTGGCAACTTTTGGACCTCTGGTGATCCGGCGACTTTCGCGGGTTGACCTGATTGCAACCAAGGTGATGGGTGCTCCGAAGCGCCCGCAGGATCTAGACGACCTGATGGCGATGCGACCCACGGCTTCGGAGCTAACGATGATCGTTCGCCACGTAGATCGACTTGAAGCCGAGGATCTTGATCGCCGGGCGTTTGATGCGCAGCGCCTCATCATCCGATCGCTAGGAGGCCTTCCATGACGACTCACCCATCAGAATCGATTGACGCAGCGTGGTGCAGGATCGGCGTGCTGCTGCCTGTGACACCCGCATCTGCTTCCCCGGACCTCGAACGTCTGCTGATTCAAACCGCCCGCGAACTCCCAAACCAATCCAGGCTGTTCGTGATCGCCGCATCATGGCTTGTTACGTATGGAGCACTGGTCGCCAAGCACCGCCTCAAGCGATTGATCGTCGCCGAACTGGAGGCCGAGCATCAGGCTGCGATGGGTCTGCTGCTGGAAACAGCCGTTGAACTGGGTGCTTCACGCGAACTGCTTCTCGCGGCGTCGGTCTGCCGCGTGCAGTCGCCAGCTCACCCGCTCTTTGCCTCGTACCTGACGGATGACGCCTTGACGCAACTGGCAGCGCAGACAGCATCGGCACGTTCTCGCTCATGGGGCGTGTGGGCGCCGCCTGTAGAGATCAAGGAGGGCATCATCCGTCCCGCCTCGTGGGTGCTTGGCCACAACGCCACCTACGCAGCACGGGCCGTGCGCAGAGGCGACCTTCGCTGCAGCATTCTTGAATCACTCCGCCATGATTCGGATGGAGTCGCCGCATCCGAAGCCTGCGTGGCGCGTCTGAGCGGGGCGACCCGTGCGGCGGTGCGCAAAGCACTCGCGGCGCTGGTCCTCGAGGGTGAAGTGGAGCTCGTTGAAGGTACAGGCGTGAGACGAGCGCAGGGCGTTCGACTTGCCCGTGCCGGGTAACCACGCTGCTCATGCTCAGCCCCATGATTCCCCCGCTGCCTACAGGTTCGGACATCGTTCGTGCGGCCAATTGACACCACAATCCACGTCCATTCGGTGAACGGATGCGATGCCAACAGAAGCGAACTTCGGCCCGCTGCAAACATCCGGCCCCAGCGAGTCGTACCCTGCTCACCACATGAACGGCTCCACTCGCAACGCCTCCACCTTCTGGTCCGCCGCGGCGGCCGGGGTACTCACCTTCCTCGCTTCCGCCCCTGCTGCCTTCGCGCAGACCGCATGGAAGCCCTCCGACTCGCTCACACCCGCTGCACCCAAGCGCGAGTTCCGGGGCATCTGGGTCGCATCGGTGGCCAACATCGACTGGCCCAGCAAGCGCACGCTGACCGTGGCGGAACAACAGGCCGAAATCAAGGCCATGGTGGCGATGGCCGCATCGACGCACATCAACGCGATTCTGTTGCAGGTCCGCACCAGCTGCGATGCCCTCTACGAAAGCCAGCTCGAACCCTGGAGCGAGTTTCTCACCGGCCTGTCGGGCAAGGCGCCCGACCCGATGTACGACCCGCTCTCGATGTGGATCTCCGAATGCCACGCGCACGGCATCGAACTGCACGCCTGGTTCAACCCCTTCCGCGCTCGCCACTTCGAGGCCAAACTCCCCGATGCCCCGAGCCATGTGAGCAACGCTCACCCCGAACTGGTCGTCAGCTACGACAAGTACAAGTGGCTCGACCCGGGCGCCGACGAATCACAGACGCTCTCGCTCAATGTCATCAAGGACGTCGTGACGCGCTACGACATCGATGGCGTGCACATCGATGATTACTTCTACCCCTACCCCGATGGCAAGACGCCCTTCCCCGATGATGCCCGCTATCAGGCCTACAAGACCGCCGGCGGCACACTGAGCTGGGACGATTGGCGCCGCGATCGCATCAATCAGTTCGTTCATTCGATGTACGACTCGGTGAAGGCCATCAAGCCGCACGTGAAGGTCGGCATCTCTCCCTTTGGCATCTGGCGTCCGGGCAACCCGCCCGGCATCGAAGGCTTCGATGCCTACGCAAAGCTCTACGCCGACTCCAAACTCTGGCTCGAACAGGGCTGGATGGATTACTGCAGCCCGCAGCTCTACTGGCAGATCAGCGCCCCCAAGCAGCCATTCGAGCCACTGCTCACCTGGTGGCTTGCGCAAAACCCCAAGAACATCGCCATCATTCCGGGGCTCAACACATCCAAGCTCGATGTCGGTGGCAAGTGGCCCACCACCGAGATCACGTCACAGATCGAACTCACTCGCACCAAGCCCCAGGTCGCCGGCGTCATTCAGTTCAGCGCCAAGGCACTGCTCAAGAACTACAAGGGCATCACCACCAGCCTCGCCAGCACGACCTACATCGAACCCGCACTCATGCCCCAGTTCGCCAACTGCGGCCCAGAGGCACCCGCTCCGCTCGAAAGCGTGAAGGTCGAAGCTGACACCAAAGTCGCCGTGACCTGGACACCCCCGGCCAACGAACGATTCGTGGTGGTCGGGTGGAATCGCAAGGGGACATGGCAGTTCCAAGTCATGCCCGCCGCGGCGGGCGGCGCAGATGTCGATCCTGATTCCCTCGAAGCCGCGGCGATTGCTCCGTTGGGCCGCAATGGGGCGCTGGGGTCGTGGAGTGTGTGGGTGCCGTGAGGGATTGCGGGAGTGCCGTGAGCTCGCAGCCCTCTTCAGGCCAACGGCCTGGAAGTTAGTAGCCTGGCGGTGAAGCACGGCTTTGCGTGCGCCACCCCAGGTTGGCGGGCACGAGAGTTCCCGCACGCCATCGGCGTGCAGGTTGGGAACGCGAAGACGCTTGATGACGCGTGGCAAAAATTCGCCTCGCCACGAACCCTTCTTGCACGCCTACGGCGTGCGGATCGTTTTCGCCTTCTTGCTTGGGGTGGCGCACGCAAAGCCGTGCTTCACCCCAAGCAACTGACTTACGAGGCCTTGCGGCCTGAAGAGTGCGCCTATCAAACGCGCCATGAATCCAACCTCTTGACCACTTCGCACACGCACGCTTCATGCCCAACGGACTCGGATCAATGGGCACGCGATGAATCTCGCACGATTCGAAAAGACCCAAATGGGGACACCGATTCCGAAGCCGGAATCGGTGGCACGGAGTTTGGAACTTCTCAGGCGCCAAACAGTACTTTTAGATCAACTCCCACGCAAAACCCTCCGGTGTCAACGAGGGCCGCTGATTCAACCAGCCCACCAGCCACTCATACGCATCGACAATGCGCGGGCCGGGACGATTGAAGAACTGATTGCCATCCACCAGCGCCACGCGGCCGTTGCGCACGGCCGGCAGGTCATTCCACCAGGGCTTGCGGGCAAGATCCATCGCCGCCTTTCGGGTCGCGGCGAGATCAAAGCCACAGGGTGCAATGATGATGTACTCGGGCTTTGATGCCGCGAGAATCTCATCGGGGATTCGGATGCTTGCGCCGGCTCGCCGCTCGCCATGCTGCGGGCCCGCCGCGGCACCCAGCTCGGGCTTCACCTGCGTCGCATTCAACGGATGCCACCCACCTGCCCGCTCCACCAGCTGCACCGACCAGTGCCCGCCGATGAACAGCGGATCCGTCCATTCAAGCAGCGCGACATTGGGCCCATCATCAAAGGGATTCACAAACTCGCCCGCGGCGAACAACCGCTCCCTCAGCCGCACCACACAGCCCCTCGCCTCCTCCACCATCCCAATCGCCTCGCCCACCCGCAGATGATCATCCAGGATGTCTTCCACCGTGTGCGGGTTGAGACTCAAGACCTTGGGTTTGGTCGGTAGACTCGCCGCGAGCTGCTGCACGCTTGCCAGGTCGATCGAGCAGACATGACACAGGTCCTGTGTGAGGATGAGATCCGGCTTGAGTGCCGCGATGGCCTCGCGATCGATCGTGTAGAGCGAACTGCCCGGCTCCTTGAGCTGCTCGCGCACCAGTGCATCGATCTTCGCAGGGTCCGTCTCGTGAATGCGCTGGGCACTGAGCGCAGGCAACCCCTTCACCCGCGGCGGCCAATCACACTCATGCGAACGCCCCACGAGCAGATCACCGCCACCAACGGCGCAAAGCACTTCGGTAGCAGAGGGCAGCAGACTGATGACACGTGGAGGCATGGAACAAGGGTATGGTGCAACTACTGCACCACGATCGCCTGGCGCCATCGCATTCTGACATTGCACCATGCCTCACGGTCAGGGACGAGCGACGATCAACAACCACCGCGCTCCCAGCGCTCGAAGAAGAGGGCGGCATCGGTGGTGTTCACCCCACCATCGTGATTGACATCGGCCTGGGTTGCTCCAGCCTCCCACGCGGCGAAGAAGGCATCGACATCGCCGCCGTCAATGCCGCCATCTCCATTGAAATCGGCAACGCACGGAGTAATCCGAGACATCAGGTAGACACCGCGCTCGGCACGGTCAGGCGATGGTGCATCCATCTGCACAGTCACCAGGATCTGCTCTACATCGTCCACGGATCGCACGCCGTAGAGCGTGGCGACGCGTTCCCACGCCGCGGGATCCTGGGGCAGATCCTCAAGATCCATCATGCCGTTGGCCGCCGACCAGACAAACGACCGCATGCCGTTGGAGAACGCACCTTCAAACGCTTCGTATTGGCCAAAGACCGCCCCCGATTCAGTGAGAACGCTCGCCATCGTCGTCGCATTGCCATCGCTGGATTGATCGAAGATCAACGGCGTTGTCACCATGGTCACCGGATCGAAGAACCACGCCACGCTGCTCTGCACCGGTGAATACCAGGCTGCATCGCCCACCATCTGGCCTGCTTGATTGCTGGCCCGCGGAATGGAGCTTCTTGCACCAGCGGGCCCGACGAAGAAGGTGCCCTGTGGCTCGATGTTCACAGTTCCGGTCGTGGCCGACCAGACCCAGGCAGAAACGCCGCGGGCCTGTCGGCGATCGCCTGGATACTGATCGGAGTAGCCTGCGACCGACCCAGAAGGTGCGATCAGTGCAATTCGGTCATTGTGATCGCCACGGAAGTTGGTGTGGTTGACATCTCGGAGCCCCACTTCACGCGTTCCCGCGGCAGGAGTCCACACCCACGCCGACTGGTTCGACGCTGTGAACCCGGTTCCGAGCCGCTGCGAGGTACCGGCGACGATGACGCCATCACCGGGCAATGCCCGCTGGGCGGCGATGGAGCTCCGCTGGCGACCATTGGCTTGCTGCGTGTGCGCGGCATCCGTCAGACCTGCACGATTCAACCCTTGCGACGGCGACCAGACCCATGCAGTCAAACCCTGGAAGTCATCGGCTGCATCACTGAAGAACAGAATGCTGGTGCCGCTGCACCAGCCGCTTGGATCATCGAAGGCGAGACTTGATTGCTTCCGGCCACTTGGCGCTGTGTGAGATTCATCGCGATACCCCAGCGCGAGCGTGCCGGTCTGCGGCGAGTACCACCACACGGTCTCTCCGGCCGAAGCGGTGCCGATGTACCGGGTGGACTTGCCCACCACCCGGCCCCGGTCCCTCACACTGGTGTTGAGATTGATGCTGGCTGACATCTGCAGCCCATCGCTTCGTGTATGTTCTGCATCGGTGAGTCCGAGTGTGACCAGACCACTGTCAGGAGCCCATCGCCACAGACTCTGGCCTTCGGAAGAGCCTGCGAACTGCGTGCTCAGTCCGATGACACCTCCCACCCCATCGGCCGTGCCAGCATATGAAAGTCGATACCCATCGGCGCGGGTGTGCCGAGCATCGGTGAATCCGAGGCGTTCGTAGGTACCTGTGGTCCTTGAGAATGCAAAGGCAGTGGTTCCGTTCCACGTCACGCCATCGAAGCGATCGGACGTGCCAACATAGAGATCACTCGACATCGCGCCCCGTAGCAGCGTCACACGGTCACCGTTTGATGAAGTATGTTCTGCATCAGTAAGACCCACGATGGTGTACCCGCCCATCGGATGCCATACCCATGCCGAGAGACCGGCTCGCTCACCATGGTCATAGCGCTTTGAGGTGCCGATCAGCCCAACCGCGATCCCAAGCCCAGGACGTGAAACACCCGTGAAGGAATCCACACCCGCAAAACCAACACTTGAGAAGATCTCACCAAGTGGCGAGACATGTTCTGCATCGGTCAATCCCAGATGGATGGTGCCAACGCCAGGCCGATAGAGCCACCCGATCTGTTCCCGTGTTGAATACTCATCGCTGCCTATCCGCGTTTCGCCGGTGATCCAGCCTTCAGGCCCGATGGCACCGGGCGAAGACCCACGAACGCGAACGCCCGGACCATCCCAGAGACTCGAACCCCACCAGTCAGTCGGGTCGATGCGTGCCACTCCATAGTCGCTCCACTGCGCCTGTGCGGCTGCAGTGGCCGTGCACCACGCCGCGAGTGTGACCAGGCGAAGCAGATGCCTCCTTGCCGCCCGGGCGCTCGAGGAAACAACCGAACCACTCGACGCGGCGGACTGAGGCACCCTCATGTTTGCTCCTTGGTACTGGGTCATCCCGCTGTTGGCATCGGCGGCGCAGGATCGCGTACACAAAAAAAAACCGAATATCTAGAAACCATGGTCACCACAGCATGGAACATGCCACAAGCAGGCGGGCGTGCCGCGGCCGCTTGTCGCACATTCGGAAACAGGTGCATTCCCAAGGCGAGCGTTGCTTCGTGCGCTCGGCTGTTTCATCCCTTCTACCCTTTGCCCATGTCCAGCCCCCAGATCAATGCCGCGTCCCTTGCCCAGCAGATTGCCCAGGTTGCCCTCCTGCGTGGCAACTTCACCTTGCGCTCGGGCAAGACCAGCACCTACTACCTCGATAAGTACCTCTTCTCGACGCGCCCTGAGCTCCTCCGCCAGCTCGCTCCCATGTTTGCCGAGCGACTGACCGCCATGGAAGCCAAGGCCGGCCAGAAGGCCCTTCGCCTCGCGGGCGCTGAGCTGGGTGGCATTCCGCTGGTCACGGCGACGAGCCTGCACACGGGCCTGCCGTGCATCTTCGTCCGCAACCAGAAGAAGGACTACGGCACCGCCAAGCAGCTTGAGGGCGTCGTGAACAAGGGCGATCCGATCGTGCTGGTCGAGGATGTCGCCACCACCGGCGGTCAGGCCCTCGAAGCCGTGAAGGCCCTGCGCGATGCGGGCGGACACGTGCTGGGCGTCATTGCCACCATCGATCGTCTGGAAGGGGCTCGCGAGAACGTCGAGCGCGATGGCCTTCTGTTTGATTCCATCTTCACCAAGCGCGACCTGGGAATCACCGAATGACCCGCAAATCCTGCACTGGTTGTTCCTGCGGCACTCGTCCTTCCGATGGAACCGATGAGGGCCCCAGCGAGGAAGACATCGCAGCCTTCAGCGATGTCACGCGCCCCTGCCCCAACTGCAAGGCCGACATCTACGACGATGTGGTGGTCTGCTGGAAATGCGGCCACATGCTCAGCGAGGCACCCGGCTCCAAGAGCCCACCCGTCTGGGTCGTCGTAGTCAGCATTCTGCTGCTTGCCGCGATTGTGGTCTTCTGGCTGCGCTGAGTCGCACGCGAATTGCAGAAGAGCCCGAAAGATCATGCCGCGGCGTGGTAGACGCCCAGTACACGCTTGCCTGCATACGCCGCATCGGCACGCGCGAGAATCTCATCCTCGTGGATCCATGAGCTGACCACCACAGCTGTGGCCTCTCTGGGCCCGGGCGGTGCATACACCGGCAGATCCAGCAGCCTCGTCCCCACACGCGTCAGATCATCATCACAGAAGCCGATGATGCGGTCGCGGTAACTCTCCAGCACCCACGCCAGTTCACGCGTGTGCTGCCCGGTACCGTGGATCACCACGCGCTGCCCGGCAAGCGAATCAAGCACACCACGCAGCTTCTGCTCCGCTCCCGGCGGCACCGAACCATGGCCGGTGAAGGTCGCCGGCCCCGTCCATGAAAGTGCAGGCTCATGCACGATCTCTTCAAGCATCGCATCCACGCGGCGAACATGCACTTCAATCGAATACGCCGCGGCGGCGGCCATCGCCCCATCGCGCATGCGTGCCATTTCATCTCCGCCCCGATTCCACACATGACGCACCGCCATCGCCAGGCGCTTGCCCAGCTCCTCACGCGGCAGATCATCCGGCCCATCCACCAGCATCCCGTTGATCCCGTGCGAAACCACCTGCCCCGCCCCGGACCGCACCCGCGTCACAATCGGAATGCAGCCCGCCCGCATCGCCTCCAGCATCGCCAGACTCAGGCCCTCGGCCTTCGAAGGCAGCACGAACATGTCCGCTGACGCAAGGAGCGCCGCCACCTCGTGCGGTGCCACGCCGCCCTTGAGCGTGACCGATGGGCCCGGCTCAAGATCCGCCGCGGCGGGGCCATCGCCCACCAGCGTCAACCGGTGGGAAACCCCGATCGCCTCCAGCTCGCGGCTCATCGCCAGCAGCGAACCAACACGCTTGGTCGATTCATCCATTCGTCCCGCATACACGAGGTGCGGCCCGGATTGCATATCGCCGCGTGCTCGCCGCGTTGCTGGCCCGCTCATCGGAGTGCTCGATCCAACGCCGTAGGGAATCTCGAGCAGCCGCGGCTGCACTCCCAGTCGCTGGGCCAGATGGTGGCTCACCGCCACCGTGCGCGAGAGCATTGGTGCAAAGTGCTCAAGCACGCGCACGTCATACGCGCTGTCCAAGTGGCACCAGCCGACGATGCGAAGAGAATCGCCCAGTTCACGCAGCGCGCCCGCCGCGGCGGCGTAGCAGTCGCCATGCAGGTTCGGGCTCAGCACCACGTGCCGGGTTCCAAACGATCTCGCCGCGGCGACATAGGCCTCAACAAAGGGCTCAATCTGCCCGTTGGACGCTTCGAAGGAACCCAGTGCCGAGAGATCGAAGACCTTCACGGCCGGGTGCAGTACCGGGTACATCGCCGTATAGCCATCGCGCTGCGCATGGAGCAGAATGCCGCACGGTTGCCCCGCCGCGGCGAGGTGATTGACCAGTTGCACCGCCCACGTCACCACACCGGAGACATAGAAGCCACCAGGCAGTGCAATGAGGAGGGCACGGTCGCTCATGCGGCCTCCGCTTGCGAAGCGCCTGCGAGGTGCGTACACGATTGGATGCGATCGGCAACGCGCTCGGCTGCGGGCACTGGATGATCCATGCCCCAGGCGTGCCGGGCACGGATGAGTGCGCCTCGCACCTGGTCGTGCCAGCGCTGCGGCGCTTCCACCAGCTGCTTGAACAAGGACTCAAGCACGCGAGCACTGGTTGCAAGTGGAAGGCCATACGCAGGCAGATCAACCAGACGGTGCAGACTGCTGAGTTGGTCGAGCGCCACAGTGATCACCGGGGTGCCGTGTGCCAGCGCCTCGAGATTGACCGTTGAATGCAGCGTCACGATGGCGTCGCTGCCAGCGAGCAAGGCTTCGAGGCTGGGCCCTTGCTGATCGAGCAGGAGTGTGCGTTCATTGCCCAGCAGCGATAGCGCGCGGCGGTAGACTGTGACCTCTTCGCCTGGGTGAGGCCTGCATGCCAGAATGAGCCCGGGCGTCGCCGCGGCGGTCTCGATGATCTTTCCAAGCTGAGGCAGTGCATCAGCCTGACCAATCAGCGTCACGATGCGATCCGTCGCGGCACAGCCAAGCTGCGAAGCAAGCGTGCCTCGGGCATCGGCCATGCCACTACGACTCTGATCCCAAGCAGGGTTGCCGGTGACGGTGATCCGCTCGGAATCCACACCCTTTGTCACAGCTACCTCGCGCTGCGGCTCACCCCAGATGCACAGTGCATGCGGAATGGAAAAGTCGCCATCGACGAATGTGCGTTCGGGTTCGCTGCTGATGTGGCCATGCAGGAGCATGCAGATCGATGCCCCGGCTTCGCGGGCTGCGAGTGCCATCGTCGTGTCGGTTGCTCGCCGCAGTCGTGCGCACACGAGCGTCCTGACGCCCGCGGCACGCACCCACTGGGCCATGGCGACACGCAGCACTCGCACATGCGGCACGTAGTACCGGGCCAGATGCACCAGATCAGCCCGGACCAGCGGCCAAAGCGAAACACCATCGAAGACCATGGATCGCTGCAACGCGTGCAGGCTTCGCTCGCAGACATCCGCCATGCTGGCCTGCTCCCACTCGAGCTGCGCGAGGTGCGATTGATCCAGCAGTGATTCAATTGCCACCACGCGGCAGTTCGCCGGCACCTGCTTCATCGCGGGCCACTCATGGATGGCCTGAGAAGGAACCAGAAGCGTGCACGACTCGCCGCGGCGGCTCAGTGCCTCCATCGGCCCAAGCAGGGGCGGCAGATACGTCGGCATCGTTGCGACGAACGCCACATCGCAACGTGACGAAAGTGCACCGCACGGGCCGTGCGCCCCATCGGCATTCAGCTCCACTTCCACGCTCGCGAATCCGGCGCGCTGGCTGCAAGGAATCTGCGTGGCAAAGAGCCCGCGCTCAAGCTCCGCCAGAGGTGTGTGTGTCTGCACCCGCCGTCCGGTGGCCATGGCCCGCTGCAGCAGGAAGTACTCACCCAGTTGCAGATCCGGCAGCTGGAAGTCAATCGCGGAAACGTCCTTGAGGAGTGCATCGGCCGCCTCGATCGCGCGAGAAGCCTTGATGACCCAGCCGTAGAGATCGGCGTTATAGCCCGCAGCCTTGCACCCCAATGCCGCGGCGAAAAACGTGCGTTCACTCCCTTCGCTGACGGCATCGAGCCACGCGGTGGCTACCGACGCAGCGCGCGTGGCCATCGTCTGGCGACAGGGCGAAGCCGCCTTGACGCTGGCCCTGAACTGCTCACGCATCTCAGAATCAAAGTGAATCAAACCTGTTCCTCAACCCGCCTTGGCCATCGGCTGCAGCACGCCGGGCACAAGCCGCAGCCGCTTCATCACCGGAATCTCGCTGTCATAGAGGCGCTTGACACCATCGCCCATCGCCTGTTCGACGACGCGGATGTCGCGCACCAGACGGGCAAAGCCGCCCGGCTCAACACTCGCAGCCTGATCAGAGCCCCACATGGCACGGTCGAGTGTGATGTGGCGCTCGATGAAGCAAGCACCCATCGCCGCGGCGACCACGGTGCTCTGGAGCCCCACTTCGTGCCCTGAATATCCGATCTGACAGTCAAATGCCTTGGCCAGCGTTTCCATGCAGCGCAGGTTCAACTCCTGTGGCGGGCAGGGGTAGGTGCTGGTGCAGTGCAGCATGATGAGGTCTTCAAGCCCGCGACCGCTGCGGCGGATGACGCCGACGGCATGTTCAATCTGATCCCACGTGGACATTCCTGTGGAGATGACCAGTGGCCGGCCGGTGCGGCGAGCAGCGTGCAGAAGATCATCGTCGGTCAGGCTGCACGAAGGGACCTTGATGCAGGGCACATCGAACTGCTGCATGAACTGGACGCTGGGTTCATCGAAGCAGGAGACGAACCAGGCGATGCCCTTGTCGCGGCAGTAGCGGTCGATCTCACCGAAGGCATCGACCCCGAACTCCATCCGCTCGCGGTATTCCATGTAGGTGATGAGCCCCCAGGGCGTCTCACGGGGCACCGCGCGCATCGCGGCGGGCACGCACAACTCGGGCGTTCGCTTCTGGAACTTCACTGCGTCGCAGCCTGCAAGGGCCGCCGCGTCAATGAGCTTCTTGGCAAGCCGGACATCACCGTTGTGGTTGATGCCGATTTCGGCCACGATGTAGGCTGGTTCGCCGTATCCGACGTTGCGACCGGCGATGTTCACAGTGCGCGCCATATGAGCGTTCTCCTGATGAGGGATCAAGACACACGCAACATCGGCAGCACTCACGCCGCTTCGGCATTTCACACCCCCCGCGAGCAGGGGATCCCCCGCGCAGGGCCCTTGGCGCGCTCCCCTGTTCGGCTCAGAGGATCAGCCGCGGCTGCCCTGAGCCGCGAGAATGGCATCGCAGACTTCGCGGACCGCGCCATGACCACCTGCACGGGTGGTGACCATCTTTGCCACGGCCAGCACCTGCGGGTAGGCATCGGCCACAGCGATGGGCATGCCCACTTCGCGCATGCAGGCCAGGTCGTTGATGTCGTTGCCCACATACGCGACATCGCGCATCGCGAGGCCACGCTGAGCGAGAATCTCACGCAGGCGTGTCAGCTTGTCATCAATGCCCTGGTGACACTCAAGCCCCAGCTTGCGGCAGCGTGCCCCGACCACCGGGTTCTGCTCCTTGCTCAGCACGAGCATCGGCATCCCGGCGTTCTTGAGCATGCCGATGCCAAGGCCATCGGAGCGGTTGCACAGGGCACCTTCCGTGCCATCCTGCATGACCAGCACGCGGTTGTCGCTCATCACGCCATCGAAGTCGAAGACGACGAGCTTCACGGCCGCGAGCGGCGTGGCTTCACGGGGCTTCGCGGCGGGTGCTGCCGGCGTGTTGCTCTGTTCGTTCTTGGAGCTCTGGCCTGCCGCGGCGATGGCTTCGAGCATCACCCAATCTTCGGGCGTATCGATCTGCATGCTGCACAGCTGGGGCATCTCATAGATCGCCACGCGGCCAAAGAGCCGGCACTGATGCTTCTCGTAGCCCTTGCCACTGAAGATGTAGATGGAGCCGTTCTCGCGGAACTGCGGGGCCATGTCCTGACGGCGCGGGCGATGCAGCGGGTCGTAGTTGAGTGCCTTGCCGCGATTGGGTCCGCCTTCACGCGTCCACAGGAAGTCATGCGAAGCGCAGACCGAAACCAGCGAATCCGCCATGTCGCGTGAATAGAGCTCGAGCGCAGCATCCACCTCGCCGGCACGCCGCAAGGGCGAAGTGGCCTGCAAGAGCACGATGCGTTCAAAGGTCAGACCGGATTGCTCTCGCAACGTCGCCAGTGCGTGTGTGATGGCCGACTCAGTGCTTGCGGTGTCACCCGCCAGCTCAGCAGGACGCTCGACGACGCGTGCACCGCAGGAGCGAGCCACTTGCGCAATCGCTTCATCATCGGTGGATACAACCGTGTGCGTGACACCCTTGGCATCCATTGCGTGCTTGATGCTGTGAGCAATCAGCGGCTTACCGACAAAGGGCAGAATGTTCTTGCCGGGAATGCCTTTGCTGCCGCCTCGGGCCGGAATGAACGCGAGGGTTGGGACCATGGAGCATTGTAGTGCTCTTCAGAAGCACAGAAGTGCAGGTGAGCGATCTGGCTCGCATCACGTGGCACTGCTCTCCGAGCAGTGTCTGCCGTGGCACTGCTCTCCGAGCAGTGTTCTTCAGTCTCATGGCTCTCCGAGCCATGTTCGCGCTTGCTCCAGCACTGGCCTTGCTCACAGAGTGAGCGGCGACGGGGGAACATTGCTCGGAGAGCAATGCTACTGAAGAACACTGCTCAGAGAGCAGTGCCACTCAGCGTCGCATACGGCCTGAACTTCTCAATCGTCCCCAGTTCCTCACGATAGAGCAAGGCCCGGTTCCGACCCAGGTGTGCCGCGGCAGGCGTATCAATCAAATTCGTCGAGTCATTCGCACTCATCTGGAAGAGCACCCGCGCCTCGAACTCACGCGCCGTCTGACGTTCCAGCGTGCGATCGACACTGGTCGCCGTATCCATCCACGCAATCACATGCACCCCCAGCGATGGGCCATCGCGCAGGATCTTGGCCAGCAGCTTGTCGGGCTTGGGTGCACTTTCATCGGAAGAGAAGGAGAAGTCCTCCACCTTGCGCAAATCGCGGAAGCGATGCATGCCCATGATGAAGACAAAGATCTGCCCGTCATCGGTGGCAACGCCCGTCGCGTCCGACGCCGCGGCTTCTCGCCGCTGCACTTCCGCCGCAACCGCGGCGATCGCACCCGCCGCTCCACGCGGGCCCGCAAACCGCACCAGCCCCTCCTCGGGCTGCGCCATCGCAAGCTTCTCGAGCACGCCATACTCCGCACTGTCAGCCGGCGTGGAATCGATGAACACCAGTCGATTGGACGCAACAGCACCCAGAGCCCGGGCCATCACCGCCATCATCGTGTTCGCGGCATCCTCCTGCTGACCGACCATCAGCACGTTCGCCGCGGACTGGCGGCGGAATGCAATGCTCGTGGGATCCTTGATGCTGATGGCTTCACCCAGCCATGCCACCGGCGCACCTGCCGGACGCTCGCCCCGCTCCAGCAGACCGGTGAGCAGGTGGTTACGACGAATGTCCGCGGGCAGATTGCCCTCGAAGACAATGCGCTGGCGAGGCTTGGCACCCGCATCCTTGCGGCGTACATCGGCAAGGCGTGATTCGCGTGTCTCTTCGGGGAGCCAGACGATCTGGAAGGGACTGTTGCCCTCGATCAGACCGCTCGCATCGTTGTAGATAGCTTCACCCGGCCTGCTCAGAAGCCGCGGCGCGGGGTTGTCTTCGCTCATGATCAGATAGCTGTCAGCCTCGCTGCACTGCAGCGCGACGCGCACGGCCATCTGACCCAGGGTGCTCCTTGCGAGCGAATAAGCTCCGCCCAGCGTCTGACTTCCCAGAATCACATGCATGCCGAAGGCACGGCCCTGACGCACCAATCGATCCAGCAGCAGCGAGGCCTCCTGCGCCAACTTGTCATCCTCGACGAAGAACTCCTGGAACTCGTCGACAATGAACAGAATCCGAGGCATCGGCTCGCCACCACTGACCGCCATGCTGCGCCGCCAGCCAGCGACATCCTGCACATTGCGATCCCTGAACAACTGCCCGCGGCGAGTCAGCTCCGCATCCAGCCTCCGCAGCACACTGAGCCCGAACTCGCGCTCGCTCTCGACCGCTATCACGCGTGCATGCGGCAGCTCATGCATCGCATACGCCTTGAATTCAACACCCTTCTTGAAATCCACCAGATACAGTTCGATCTCATCAGGGCTGTACCACAGACCAAGATTCGTGATGATGACATGCAGCAGCGTCGACTTGCCCGAGCCCGTGCGGCCAGCAATCAACGCATGCTGCGCAGTGCCCTGCCCCAGCGTGAGATACTGGAGTTTGGTCGCGCCTGCACGCCCCAGCGGCACGCGCACCTCATCCTTCGATGACATCGACCAGAGTTCCTGCTCATTCCGCGGCGCGACCATTTCAAAGGGCACCCGCACCTTGCCCAGTTCCTTCGACCGCACGCCCACTTCCTTGAGCAGGGCCGTGCAGCGAGCCTCTTCCGGAGGCTGCTCAAGACTCAGCGGGCAGCGCTTGAGTTCTTCATCCTGCCGCACCCACGCTCCATTCTCAAAGCGCAGCCACATCGAAGCCTTCTGCAACTCGGCCACCGGCAGGTAAGGTGCGGGCTTGGCGCGGGCATCGAAGGCCACGAGCGTGAAGACGCCGCAGCGCGGCCCGCTGGTGATGATGCTCGCCAGCCGCTTCGCGGCCTGCTCACTGATGTTGGTCGGAAAGTCCGCCAGCACCAGGAACCGGAATGGCTCGGCGACTTCGCCCGCCATCGTGTTGTACTCCTGAATCGTCGCAAACTCATTGCGCAGGTATTTCTGAATCACCGTTTCCATGTGCTCGGTGAGTTCCGCGAGGCGCTGTTCGATGTGGCGAGGATCGGTCCAGACCTTGTCGTTGATGAGCTGCTCATCAAGGTCCGCCAGGTGCGTGAAGGCCGCGAAACTCTGACCAAGTCCCACCGGATCAATGATCGTGAACCTCGCCTTGGCTGGTGGGAAAGTCGTCATCAGACGGAGCATCGCGTTGTTCAGCGTCGCCAGCGCTGCCGCGCGTGACTCAGCCCCGTGCTGCAACAGCAGCGAGCCCTTCTCCGCAATATCGAGCATCAGCGGCAATCGGAGCGCACCACCGGTAAAGGCCTCCTGCGTCGCCTGCGCGAGCGCTGGCCACACCGGAATACCGCCGGGCATCGCCGCCAGCGACACATCAAACGAACCCAGCACCACGCCTTCGGGCACCACATCGCGTCCGGTGAACCGCTCCCAGGAAGGGTCATTCCACGCTGGGCACAGCGCCTCAGCCTCTGCAACCAGTGCCTTCTGTTCAGCAGAAAGACGCGCAATCGTCGTTGAATAGACCGATGCGAGCTCCGCTGAGCGGGCCTCATGCACCTGACGCGCCGCCTGCACCGCCGCATCGTGCTCGGTGTTGGCCTGCAGCTCCGCCGCGGCACGCTTGGCATCCGCCGCGGCTTTGTGCTCCGCGACCGACCGCTCCACCCCCGCCACTTCATCGCGCTCCGCATTCTTCAGGGCCTGCACCGCGGCTTCAGCCGTCCGACGCAGCGCGGGTTCTTCCACTTGCCGACGTGCCTGCACCTGCTCGGTCGTGACATTGGCCTCCTGGCGGGCCTGCGAAAGTTCCTCTTCCCGCCGCACCTTCGCCGCGGCGATGATCGCCTCGCGCTTCTGCGCCAGATCACCCAACCCCAGTTCGCACAGACTTCGCGATGTGGCCAGCGTCGAAGCCAACGCCGCGGCAGCCGCGGGCACACGCGAGCGCAGCACCACCCGCAGCAGCAGCATCACGACAATGGCACCGCCACCCGCGGCACCAGCATAGAGGCCGATCTGCCGCGCATTGTCCGCCGCGGCAACCGCGCCGCCACCCATGAAGGCCGCGCCGATGCCACCCGCCGCCGCGGCGAGCAGCACCGCACCAATCGCAAAGCCCGCATTGAGCACGAACGGATGTGCCCGATGCTCCAGCACATCGAGCTCATGCACCGCGGTTTCGAATGCGCTCGCCGATGCCGCGAGCGGATCCGCCGCGGCTTCTGCTCTGGGTTGCCCAACCGGCAGCGGTGCATACCGGCCCCTGGCCAGCTGTTCCGCGGCACGCACCTGCACCGTATTCAGATCCTTGAGGCGAACCTCTCCCAACTGACGCGATGCCTCGAACTCCTGCTTGCCTTTCTTGTTGGCGGACTCGAGCATCGTCTCGGCCAGCCACATCCGCTCCTCAAGCCGCGCCTTGGCCTTCGACTCAAGCTGATTCGTCTGCGCCACAAAAGCCTGCAGCTCCGTCGCATTGGTCTTCTCGAGCGATTCGGTCCGTTCCTGGTACTTGGCCGCCAGACGCTGCTTCACGGCCTTGTGCTCGGCATCCACCGAACGGATCTGCCGTGAGTGCGCGGCTTCCGCAGCACGCAGCGCTTCGTCCCGCACGATCTGCACGCGCGAACACTCGTTGGCGAGCGTTTCGTCCGCCGCGGCGACATTGCCCGCGTGCTGGCGAAGCAGCCAGGCAAGATCATGAAGAAGCGTCCGCTGCCGATGAGTCGTTGAGTCTGCCACAGTACACAAGTCTAACGGCATCGAAGCCGCCACGATGTTCCGGACTGGGAAAGCATGACCCATGCAAAGACTCCCGAACGTGCCCCACGACCACCAACCTTCAACCCCTTCCCCCACCGCCCCAACCCGTGATCCCCGCCCCCCAAAGTCGGATCCCTGGAGCCTTCACCGCCCATGCGACAACACCGCCGCGGATGCGGGCAGTCTTCCCAGCCTTGCTGGATCAGGGCTTGCGGGAGTTTCCCGCCGCTTAATCGTTCCCGCACTCGCGACGAACCTGCTGCATCTGCTCCGCAGCATGCTCAATCGCCCGTGCCGCCTGAAGAATCGCCGGCTCAAGCGGATCGATCACTTCCTTCTCGAACCGAGCCGCGGCATCGTCCTGCCACGTCCCTCTGATATGCGACCAACGCACCCGCAGTTGCTTCATGGCATCGATCAGATTGGATTTTGCAACATTTGCTGACATGGGTGGGTCCGGGTACTCGCCTCAAACTTGGGTGCTTTCGCGGCTGCTCGGTCCATCAGGTGCTTGCGTTCTCGCCGCTCACGGAGGTTGGCGGTGGAACCTCCGGCGACGCCGCGGCACGATCGCGGGCCTTCTGATCGTCGCTGGCAATCTCCGTCGCGGCATCGACAATGTCAGACCCCGCCGCTCCCGCCGGAGCCTCCATCCGTTCGTAGTTCTCGAGGGCGATGAGCATCTTCTCGAGGCGATTGAGTGCCGCGGGGATATCGCGGTTGATGGCCTCGTTGAGCTGCGACACGCCGCCCTTGTAGAGCTGTGCTTCGCGTTCCCACTTGGGCGACCAGCGTTTGACGGCTTCGAATCGCTGACGAGCCTGTTCAACGCGTTCCTGAGCACGAGCAACGGCCTTGCGTTCGAGGACGAGCGAGACGGGTTCGGGTGCCTGGGAGATGATCTTGCGTTGAATGTCGGTCTTGGCGTTGAGCACGAGGTCCTCGCGGCGTCGAATCTCGTGCTTCCAGTGCATCGGCCGGTCCTGATGCAGCCACATGCTCAGTCGCGCGACATCTGCATCCATCCCTGCAACCGCGGCGGTCACCTGCTCGACAAACTGCACCAACGCGGCTTTGGTGTCGAGCAGGGCTTTGGAGTCGTGGATGCGTGCTCTGGTGCTCATGGAGGCACTTCTCTGCCACGTGTGGTGGGGTCAGCGCTGATTGAGGTATTCCTCGATCTTCTCTGCCTTGCGGATGAGGAAGGGGATGTGCTTGTCGGTCGCGGCGGTGAAGCGGCTGAGCTGCTTCATCGTGAGCTCGAACTCCTCGGCGAACTTGAGGTGTTCCTGATCGCGCCAGCTCTGGCCCAGCTCGTTCATGCGAGCGGAGATGACCGTGCCCTGCTGCATCAGAAAGTCGTTGAACCGCTTGAGTTCAAGAGCAAACCGACGGACTTCACCCGGATCCATGATGGCCTTGGACATATGCAGAGGTTATACGTGCGGCGCGAAGAGAGGTTGCCCCTCGCGGCGAACGCATTCCGGCGACACGGAGCAGCGGTTGGCGATTTCGGGCAAAGGGCTCTGGGATGCCACAGGCGCAAGTACAGGAAAGAGCCTGAACATGTCACGCCCGCCCGTCACTTTCTCATGCCTTGCATCAGGTCCATCCATGTGTCCATCTCCTGGCGGAGAAGGGAACATGGATGTACAGGATGGACAGGATGGGGGAAGGGGCAGAGAGAGAGCCGTGAAGAAGCGAGGAGAGTGCAGTGTTCTCAAGTGCGACAATGAGCATCGGAGCGGGAGTCGGTCCGGGATGCAAATGCCCCATAACCCGGCACTTTCGCTCCGTGGGCCCAGATCACGGGACTGGCCTATCCTCGCCCCGTCAGGTTTCTCGCGAGTTGTCTATGAAGACCATTGTCTGAACATCCCCTGCGCCGTCGCATGAGCCCTCCAAGTGGTTTGGCGAATCGTGCTCACTCTTGAGCCGGTGCGGGGTCGCGTCTTGATTTCCAGCGCATTTTGATGTTCGTAGACCTCCCCATGGCAAGCTCGTGCCGCGGCATGCGCGGCACCGATTCATTCAACAACCAATGTCACATCCTTCACACGCCGACACCGGCGCCTTTACCTGCATTCACTGCAAAACACAGATCCCCACACTCGCGTGGGGCACCAAACACCGCAACCACTGCCCGCGATGCCTCTGGTCGCGGCATGTTGATGAGAGTCCCGGCGATCGCCAATGCACCTGCCGCTGCTCGATGGAGCCCATCGCCATCGAGACGCGCGATGATGGCGAATGGGCGATTCTCCACCGCTGCACCAGCTGCAAGGAGCTCAAGGCCAACCGAGTGGCAGGCGACGATGATGAAGTCGCACTGCTCACGCTGATCCTGCGGCCTCTGTCGAATCCGGCCTTCCCGCTGGATGCGCTGCGACCGTGGCGTCGGTGATTGGATATGAATCGGCCAGGCGATGGGCCGCGGCGGGCATGATCTGCCGCGGCCTGTCGCCGGGTATACTCCCGGCGTGCGCGAATGTACACATCGTGCGTGTCTTGCGGGCCATGTGCGGGCTT
The DNA here is from genome assembly GCA_044371005.1 of Phycisphaerales bacterium. GTDB lineage: Bacteria > Planctomycetota > Phycisphaerae > Phycisphaerales > UBA1924 > UBA2402. The sequence continues at coordinate 26,143 of JBILUL010000039.1, forward strand.
GGTGCCCAGACTCCCGTACAGGCGTGCGTGGTGTAGCGTTCCGCACGTGAGGGTTGCCCATGGCCTTTGATGCACAGGTTGGCGAGCAGTACACGATCCGGCGCAAGGTGTTCACGTTCCTTGGGGCCAAGTTCCACATTTATGATCCCAATGGCAACGTCATTGCCTTCTGCAAGCAGAAGGCCTTCACGCTGCGCGAAGACATCCGGCTCTTCACGGATGAGACGTGCACGAAGGAACTGTTCGTGATCAAGGCCCGGAACATCATCGACTTCAGCGCGTCCTACGACGTCACGGCTGGCGAGGATGGTCCGACCCTGGGCACATTCAGGCGAGACGGCATGAAGTCGGTATTCGTGCGCGATGCCTGGCAGCTTGCCGATGCCTCAGGCGCGATGATCGCCGCGCTGGAGGAAGAGCCGGGCATGTGGACAGTGCTTCGCCGCTGGGTGGATCTGGTCTCTCTCTTCTCGCCGCAGACCTTCACTCTTGCGCGACCCGGCAAGGAACCGCTGGCGACATTCCGCGTCCACAAGAACCCCTTTGTCTATCGCCTGAGCATTGCGGTGCTGGCCAACGACGCCACGATCGACGATCTGCTCATTCTTGCTGCGGGCTGTCTCATCGCGGCGATCGAAGGACGCCAGAACAGCAACTGATCTGCATCGGCAGACACCATGAGCACGCCTCCCGCTCGCATCGATCTGCATCTTCGCTGCCGGGTGCTTCCCGGAAAGCGAGAGGAGTTCCTTGCGTTCCTGCATGAGGCCAGGAGTTTCTACGAGGCGCCGGGCGGCATCACGGTGCGGTTGCTCACGGATGTGAACGACGATCACCGATTCATCGAGTTGATCCTTTACGATTCCATCAACGACTTCAACAAGGATCAACTCCGTGTCGCGAACGATCCTGAGATGAAAGCGTATCTGTCGCGATGGCGTTCATTGCTTGCCGAAGAACCGACCGTGGAGGTCTATCAACTCACGGGCTTCTGACCCCGCGGCCAATCACTCAAGCCCGGCTTCGCGTAGCAGCACATGAAGGGGCGAATCAGGGTGGATGGCCGCGGCATCGATCTCTGCGTCCGGCGGCACTTCACCCCGTTCGCGGGCCAGCAGGCGTTGCACTGCCAGAAAGAGCGCGCGTTCGGGAGGCGTGGCCTGTGTCAGCGTGGCTCTGGCCGATTCAAGCCGCGAACCAGCCAGTTCGAGCGCATTGAGTCCGCCGCCGACTGAATCGCGGCATTGATGCCGGCGCACCCACGCCAGCGAGGAGAGCGCATAGAGCCGCGTGCCGCGTGCATCCACGCGCATGAGTGCGGTGAGCACATCCATCGCACGGCGTGCGGGCTGTGCCTGAGCGGGCGAACCGACCAGGAGGTCAAGACACCAATCCATGGATCCTTCCGCAGAAGCCTGGTACCGGATGATCGCCGCGTCGACCGCCGCGCCCAGTTCCGCAGGCACATCTTCACGCATCGCCTCGATGGGGGCGAACTGCCGTGCGCGGTCCTTGACCAGTCGCTCGGCCACTTCCATCAGGGAATCTGCATCGCGCGGGGCGGGACGCTGCGAGACTTCGAAGAGGCGGATGAGGCCGCTGGACTCCGCCGCGGCGAGCGTTGTTCCATCGGGGGAGAACGCGAGACACTCCACCCACCGTGAGCCGGCCTTCATCGAGTAGACCAGTTGCCGCGCCGTCATGTCGAAGAACCGCACCTCACCGCTCGTGTACCCCAGCACAAGCCGCTGGCCGTCAGGCGAGAGTGCGGCGCACAGAATCCCCGAGCCACCATTGGGCACCGACCACTGCTGTACTGCCTCTGCGCCGCACTCGATGACGCTGACCTGATCTCCGACTGAGACCAGGAACACCTCGCTCGCGTTGGCAGCAACGATCTTGTTCCCCGCGTCCATCGGCGCAAGCGAAGCGACAACGCGGCCAGTGTCGGTTGCGACGACCTCCACACCCACCTTCGGGTTCGCGCGGACGGCATGAGCCCCGCTGACCGAAACAACAACCCACCTCCACCCTTCCTTGAACGCCCAGTGCCCCGGATGCTTCTGCCGGAGTTCCTCGCGCGCGGGCGAATCGAAGAGCTCGATGAGCATCCGTGCCCGCAGCGATGCCGCCCCGGGGTCTTTCCCCAGCACCGGTCCCCCTCCTGTGCCCATTCCCCACCACTCGACTTCCCTCCGCCCGTTCACGATCTCCACTTCGCCCGACGCATTGATGGCACCCACTTCAAGATGCTCAACGGGCGATCGCAGCACATTGATCACGGCGGCGCTTGCCACATCGTGTACCAGCGTCGTCTGCCAGCGTGTGCCGATGCTGATGATCCGGCGCGAATCCGGCGTGAATCGAACCGGTTCGATATCGCCCGGGTGCGCGGCGATCGTCCGCGGCCATGCCGGCGCCAGCGTCGACCAGACCTTGACACCGCTTGCATCGGAGATGCCCGCCGTCAGCACGAGATCGCGTCCCGGCAGGAACGCAATGTTCGACACGTTGTGCTCGTGGCCGCGGAGCTTGGCACCCGCCACACCACTTGTCGCATCAAAGAACCGCAGCACTCGGTCATCCGCCCCCAGCGCGATCAGCCGGCCATCAGGACTCCACGCCACACTCGTGTAGCCACGAGACTCGGCATCGAGCCGCCTGAGAATCCGCCCATCAGCTGTCGCCGCGACGACCGGTGCGGCCCCGCCGCCGATCACCGCCACTTCGTGGCCACCCGGGCTGAACGCCGCCCGCATGTGCATCGAATGCGGGAGCACCACCATGCTCACCTGTGTGCCCGCCTCAACATCCCACACTCGCATCGTTCCGTCGCTCGAACAACTCAGCGCCCGCGAGGCATCGCGCGAGAAGCTCACATTCTGCACGCGGCCCGAATGCCCGTGCAACACCCGCAGGCGCTTGCCCGTGGCGACATCCCAGAGACACACCGTCGAGTCATATGAACCGGTGATGAGCCGCGTGCCATCGGGACTCAGGCCCACATCCTCCACCTCATCGGTGTGCCCGGTGAACTCCTGCAGGAGCTTGCCAGTGCGAAGATCCCAGACCGTGGCGACACGCTGCCAGGCGTGCGCACACGCAAGGAGCGAACCATCGGCACTCAGCGACACGCCATGGACATGATCGCCCGACCAGGGCTTGCCGGGTGCTTCGATTCTCAGGTCGCGCCGCTCGCCCGTGAGCGGGTTCCAGATCATCACGACCGCGGCATTGCTCGCAGCGACCCATCGCCCGTCATCGCTGGCCCGCACCGACCAGACCTGCCCCTGAGGAGCTGTGGCCTTGGGTGGAAACAACTCCACGCTCAGATCGTCGTTGAGCCGCTGCTGGAGGTAGCGCCACTCCCATTGCCGCAGATGCTCGGGGCACTGGTCAAGAAACCGACGGGCCCCGCGAACATCAAACGAATCCACCGCCGCGCTCGCCGCGGCGATGCTCGCCACATACGACGCAAACTCCGCCTCCGCCGCGTGCTTCACCGCACGCTGCTCGTGGACCTTGGATGTAGCCAATGCCGCGGACTCCGCCGCACGCGCCACATCCGCATCGACCTTCGCGGCCATCGCCCGGCGCATCGCCATCGTCACTCCCGCGATGCCGCCCAGCAGCGACACCAGCACCACCGTGCTCAGCGCGGTGATCGTCCGGTTGCGACGCACGAACTTGCGCACCAGATAGGCTCGCGAGGCCGGCCGGGCCAGAATCGGCTCGTATCGCAGATACCGGCCGATGTCCGCCGCGAGATCCGCGGCGGACTGATACCGCCTCGCCGGCTCTTTCTCCATCGCCCTGGCGACGATGGTCTCCAGGTCCCCGCGATACTGCGGCTGCAGCAACCCCAGCGCCCTGGGCGTGTGATCCTTGATGATCATCGCGGCTTGCGCCACCGAGGTACTGCGCACGTCGTAGGGCAACTCACCGGCGAGCAGCTCAAAGAGAATGATGCCCAGGGCATACACATCCGTGCGCGTATCGATCTGCAGCGGATCGCCCGCCACCTGCTCGGGGCTCATGTACTGCAGCGTGCCGATGATCTGGCCCGCCTGCGTGCGCCCCGCGGCGGACTGCTCGGGCGAATCAATCAGCCTCGCCACGCCAAAGTCCAGAATCTTGGGCACATCGGACGCCCCCACCATGATGTTGCCGGGCTTGATGTCGCGGTGAATCACGCCCTTGCGATGGGCGTGCTCCACCGCCGCACACACCTGCGTGAAGAGCGACAATCGCCGCTCGAGCGGGGCCTGCGTCTTCTGCACATATTCGTGGAGTGTGCATCCATCCACCAGTTCCATCGCCAGATACGGGACGCGCGTGCCGCGGACCGAGGCGAACCCGGCTTCGTAAACGTGCGCAATCGACGGATGATCCAGCGCGGCGAGCACCTGAGCCTCAAGCGTGAAGCGATACGTGGCTTCGCGCGAAAGCCCGCCCGCATGCAGCACCTTGAGCGCGACATGCCGACGCGGCGACTCCTGCTGCGCAAAGTAGACGGTTCCCATGCCGCCCACGCCCAGCACGCGCTCGACGGTGAATCCGTTGAGCGTCTCGCCGAGCAGCAGATCATCCGGCAGCGCCATCGATGCATCCGTCGCGCCATCGACTGGCGGCGTGGGCATCGAACGCTCGGCGGCTTCATGCGCAGCAATCAGTTTGCGCAGCATGGGTGCACAATCGGGCGATTCTCGCGCGATGCGCTCCACATAGTCGCGGCGCGACATCCCCTCGAGCGTAACCGCCTCGTGGAAGCACTCCTCGATGCGATCGGCGTCACTCATCACCATCATCCGGCTCTTCGCCGGCCTCCTGAATGGAGGTAAGCAGCCACGCCCGCGCGTAGTTCCAGTCTCGCTTCACGGTGATGCCCGAGATGCCCAGCAGTTCTGCGGTCTGCTCGACCGACACACCCGCGAAGAAGCGCAGCATCACGACTTCGTACTTGCGCGAGTCTTCCGCTTCGAGCCGCTTGAGCGCGCGGTTCAGCGCGAGCATGTCCACTTCGGGCGCCTGCGGATCGCCCGTCAGTTCGCTCAGCGTCACCGCTTCGCGCTTGCCCAGCCGATCGCGCCGGATCTGCTTGCGGGCCCGCTCGACCAGGATGCGACGCATCGCCAGGGCCGCCGCGGCGAAGAAATGCCCCTTGCTCTGCCACACCTGCTGCTGCTCACCCGAAAGCCGCATAAAGGCCTCGTGCACCAGCGCTGTGGGCTGAAGCGTGTACCCCGCGCCCGCACCTGGCTCGCGGGCCAGTCGCGATGCTGCGAGCCGACGAAGCTCCGCATACACCAGCGGCAGCAACTCTCCTGATGCCCAGTGCGATCCCGCCTCGGCGCGATTGTCACCGCCGGAGCCATCCGAGCCCGATGGCTCACCGGCCCCTTCCCGCGGCGGATTGTCCCCTGGTTCAATCATCGCGCCCAATCCTAGCAACAACCGACATTGGCTCCCTCGGCGAACCGCCCCGCCCGCGATGGAACCCCGGGCACCGCCGCTCGCACCATGCCGCGGCAACAAACGAAAGCGGCCGCGGGCTTTGGTGCCCGCGGCCGCTGAAGTTGCGTTCCTGAACCGAATCGGCTTACGCCGATTCCTTGCGACGGACCGGGAGTTCCTTGAGCGCCATGCGGCGTTCGACCGCTTCCGTATCGATGATGTACTCGGTGCCGCGGTTGTCCATCTCGGGCAGGTCGTACATCAGACCCAGCATCACTTCCTCCATGACCGCACGGAGAGCACGGGCACCCGTCTCGCGGGCCTGGGCCTTCTCAGCGATGCGACGCAGGGCCGCATCGGTGAAGTGAAGCTTGGCGCCTTCGAGAGCAAACAGGTGCTCGTACTGACGGCAGAGCGCGTTCTTGGGCTCGGTGAGGATCGACACCAGGGCATCGATCGACAGGGGCATGAGCGGCGCGAGCACCGGCAGACGCCCGACGAACTCGGGGATCATGCCGAACTCAATCAGGTCGTCGGCCGTGACCTGGCTGAGCATCTTCGCGCTCTCGACTGCATCCTCGGTGTCAGCGACATCCATCGTGAAGCCGATGCGGCTCTTGCCCACGCGGCGACGGATGATCTCTTCGACGCCCACGAAGGTGCCGCCGCAGATGAACAGGATGTTGCTCGTATCGACCTGGATGTACTGCTGCTCGGGGTGCTTGCGGCCGCCCTGAGGAGGAACATTGGCGGTCGTGCCTTCGAGGAGCTTGAGCAGACTCTGCTGCACGCCCTCACCCGACACGTCGCGCGTGATCGAGACGTTCTGATTCGTCTTGCCGATCTTGTCGATCTCGTCGATGTAGATGATGCCACGCTGCGCAGACTCAAGATCGAAATCCGCTGCCTGCAGCAGCTTGAGGATCAGGTTCTCGACGTCTTCACCCACATAGCCCGCCTCGGTCAGCGTTGTCGCATCGCCGATGGCAAAGGGCACCTTGAGGATGCGCGCCAGCGTCTTGGCAAGCAGCGTCTTGCCCGAGCCCGTGGGCCCGATCAGCAGGATGTTGCTCTTGTCGATCTCGACATTGCCAGCATCTGCGCTCTCGAGGTGCAGCAGACGCTTGTAGTGATTGTGCACCGCGACCGAGATGGACCGCTTGGCGATGTCCTGCCCGATCACGTACTGATCCATGTACTCCTTGATTTCGCGCGGCGCGGGAATCTCCCGCAGCCACGTCGAACTGGAGTTCACCCGGCGCTTCTCCTGCCGGAAGATGTTCTGGCACAAGTCCGTGCAACTGGTGCAGATGTACACCGTGTTTGGACCCTCGACCATCGGGCCCACTTCGCGGCTCGTCTTGCCGCAGAACGAACAGGTCGTCACCTTCCGACCCTTGAATGTACTTTCTGTCTGATTCGCCACGCTTGTAGCCTCCGTCCCACACTCCGCCTTGTTCAGCTGAAACCGCCGCTTCGCTCGAAGCAACGATTTCAACCTCGTGCCGTCAGAATCCCGTACACACGGATCACCGCGGCACGCTCAGTGTATCGACCCTTACACGCCTTTGCTGCATGCAGCATCGCATGTCCTTGTGTATCGGGCCCTTATTCACACCCTATCCACAACAGGCCCCCGCGCTTCTCGCACCTTTGCACGCAACCCACCCGCATGGGTGGCTCAGGTCCCGGGCGAGTTATCCGTCTTGGGTGCTGCCTGCGACTCCGCCTTGCGGTTCATCGATCGCGAGACACGCTGTGCCATCGTCTTGCGTGCCGCGTCGTACTCGGCCTGCGTCATCTGTCCCGAATCTCGCAACTGACGCATCGATTCCATCAGCCCCGTCGTGGTATCCACGCTGCTCTCACTTCCCAGCAGCTTGCGACGAAGCAGGAAGACCGTCACCGCGCCTGCCAGCAGCACCAGCAGCAGCAACCCCACATAGAGGAGCACCTGGTTGCTCGGAACGGTCCCCGAGCCTGAACGCGGCTGAGCCGCGGCTTGTGCGAGCAGGAGAAACATTGATTCTGATACGTTCATCATGGGCGTGTGGCTGCACCCGCAGCGAACGTATCCTATCGGGTCATGCTCATCCTGGGGATCGAATCTTCGTGCGACGAGACCGCCGCGGCGGTCGTTGAGTCGGGCACGCTCGTCAGGTCGAGCGTCGTGGCCTCACAGACCGCCCTCCACGAGGAATACGCCGGCGTAGTCCCCGAGATCGCCAGCCGCGCTCACGTCGAACAGATCCTCCCCGTCATACGCGAAGCTCTCGCCCAGGCAGGCGTGGGACTTGGCATGATCGATGCAATCGCCGTGGGCAATCGCCCCGGACTGATCGGGTGCCTGCTCGTGGGCGTTGCCGCCGCCAAGGCCCTCTCCTGGTCGCTGAACAAACCCCTCATCGCGGTCGACCATGTCGCTGCGCACCTCTACTCGGGGTTGCTGATCGAAGGCGATGCCCCCCACCCACTCCACTCCTCCCGGCACCCGCATGTCTTCCCGGCGCTCGGTCTGGTTGTCAGCGGCGGCCACACCTCGCTCTACCACCTCGAGAGCTGGACTCAGTCGCGACGACTCGGCTCGACCATCGACGATGCCATCGGAGAAGCCTTCGACAAAGCCGCGGCGATCCTGGGCCTTTCCTACCCCGGCGGCCCGAACATCGACCGCCTCGCCCGCTCCCCCGGTGCCAATGAAGCCTTCCACGCCTTTCCCATCAGCCGCCTGAGCCCCGATTCCCTGGATTTTTCCTTCTCCGGCCTCAAAACCGCGATGCTCTATGCGACCAAGGGCGTGCCCGGTGAACGCGGGGCACCCGCGCCGCCGCTGACGGAAGATCGCAAGCGAGATCTCGCGGCCTCGTTCCAGCACGCCGCGGTGAAGGCCGTCATTCTGAAGCTCTCACGCGCCATCGCCGTCAACCCTGGCATGCACACCTTGCTGACCGGCGGGGGCGTCACCGCCAACTCGCACCTGCGTCTCAAGCTGGCCGAACTGGCCTCCCACCATGGACTTGCCCTGAGTTTGCCCGCAATGAAGTTCTGCGTGGATAATGCCGCGATGGTGGCTGGGCTTGGCTATCACCTGCATGCCGCGGGCAAGGTGGCGTCGCTTGATCTGCAGGCGGTGCCGACCACGGGCATGGCGTGATGGGGAGGGGGGAAGTGCCCAAGTTCCGAAGTTCCTAAGTGCGGGCCTGGGTGTGCGAAGGACGCGTGAGCGTGTGTGGGGTCGTGGTTCGTCCTGAGTGAGCGAGAGCAGCGAAGCAGTTCGGTTGAATGCGACACACTCGCCGCGCCAGCAACCACTCTGCTGCACTTGAGCACTTAGGAACTTCGGAACTCTCCCCCCTCCCCCCCTACCTTCCTCCTGTGACGATGCCTCAACCTCCATCCCGCCGCGGCGTCTTCGCGGCCGTGCTCTTCTTCCTGGCGATCTGGGCCTTTGCGACGCTCTTTTTCGGCGGCAATATCGGCCGCTGGAACGACGACTACTACTTCACGCTGCGCAACCCCGTCGATGAATCCATCGCCGCGTGGGCG
>JBILUL010000130.1:0-13853 GCA_044371005.1 Phycisphaerales bacterium
GCATTCGCCGCGGTGCGGTTCAATGGAGGCAGCCAGACGCTCGGTGGCACCGGCACGGTGGTCTTCACGAACAACATCTATCAGGGGTTGATCGCCAGTGCGAACAGCATGACGCTGACGATCGGCTCAGGAATCACGATCCGGGGCGGCAATACCTTCGGCAACTCGACGGGTGGCTCTGTCATTGGATTCAGCGGGTACTACGGCGGCGGGAACAACACGTCGATCGTGAACTTCGGGACGATCGCCGCGGATGGCGCGGCCGGAACTGCCTTGTGGGTGAATCCCAGAATCAGCACGTTCACCAACAATGGAACCATTCGGGCGGCTGCGGGCGCCACGCTCAATGTGACTTCGCTCATCAATGCGGCGACGGTCGATGTACAAGCGACCGGCCTGCTTCTGGCAACCGGAGATGTGGTCCAGACCAGCGGAACCTTCACCCTCGCGATCGCGGCGGCAGTTGATCCGACGGGGACCTTCCTGCTCCAGGGTGGCGTTCTGTCGGGCGTTGGAACGATTCGCTCGAGCCTGAGCAACAGCGGCGGAACGATCCGGCCCGGCGGCGAAGGAGCGGCCGGCAAGCTGCGGGTGGAAGGGACGTTTGGTCAGAGCGGCGCTGGCGTTCTGGCGGTGGAGTTGGGCGGCACGGTGGTCCATACGCAGTACGACCTGCTTGAGGCGACCGGTGCCGCGTCGCTGGGCGGGACCATCTCGGTGGCCACCATCAACGGGTATTCGGTTCCGGTCGCGGGCATTCGTTTTGCTGTGCTGACCTATGCATCGCGCACGGGTTCGTTCGTGAACAGCCTTGGCTTCACGCTGTCCAACGGCGTGGGCCTTACGGCCGACTACGCGGCGATCAGTTATGGATTGCTCTCGACGCTGGTCGATACGACGCCTCCAACGCTGGTGTCACACTCGCCCGTGGGGCTGGTGAACCAGCCGTGGACCACGCTGCGCGTTCAGTTCAGCGAACCGATGAATGCGTTCAGCTTCACGGGCGATGACGTGACCATCGGCGGTCCGGCCGGGGTCATCAGCAGCTTGCTCATTTCCGTGGTTCCGGTGGATGAGACGACCTTTGACATCACGTTCCCGCAGCAGGCTTTGGATGGGTTGTACAGCTTTGTCGTGGGTCCAGCGATTCAGGATATTGCTGGCAATCCGATGGCTGCAGCCTACAGCGGTTCCGTCACGCTGGACTTGACGGGGCCACGGATCATCGCCAGCAACTGGGCTGGTCAGTCCCCCTCGCCCCTCTCGAGCGTTGATGTCACGTTCGATGGTCCGATCGTGGTAGCGACGCTTGGTGCGTCGGACGCGGTGCTGGTGCGGCCGGATGGATCCACGGTGACGGCCACTGGTGTCGCGCTGGTCAGTGGCACGACCTATCGCTTCACGTTTGTTGCGCAGACGCAGGCGGGTGTCTACACGGCGCGGATCGGGCCTGATGTGCGCGATGCCGCGGGCAATCAGATGGACCAGAACGCCAACGGCATTCGGGGCGAAGTTCCAGACGATGCGTTCGAAGTGACGACCGCTTTGCTCGCGGCGGACCTCGTTGTATTGGACGTGACGGTCACGGGCGATTCCACAGGATTGGTCACCATCGCCTGGGTGGATCGCAATGAAGGAACGGGTGCGACCGGAGTCTCATGGTTTGATCGCGTGCGCATCGTCGCGGCATCGGGAGCAACGCTGCTCGATACGCATGTGCAGCGCGATGCCAATGTTGTGGGACATATCGCCGCTGGAGCGAGTTCGAATCGGAGTACGAACTTCAGGCTGCCCAGCGGGTACAGCGGCGGCGCGTTGAGTGTGACGGTGACGGCGGATGTCACCGGCCTCCAGGCCGAGTCCAACCCGGCGGGCACGGGCGAGAGCAACAACATCGCTACAGGGTCGGGGAGTTATCCCTTCGCGCCCTATCCGAATCTGGCGGTGACTTCGGTGATTCTGCCGGTGGAGGCATTCTCAGGCCAGTCCGTGCAGGTGTCATGGACCGTGACGAACACGGGCATGGCGTCAATCTCTGGAACGTGGACGGACCGGGTGTATCTCTCGGCGGACCAGTTGGTGGGGACTGATGAGCTCTTCGGTGCCTTTGTGTTCAGTGGAACCATCGCCGCGGGCGAGTCGATCACGCGAACGCAGACCATTGCATTCGACGCCGGGTACAGCGGCGTGCGATACGGGATTGTGCTGGGTGACTACTTCGGGCAAGCCTGGGAAAGCAGCGAGAGCGACAATGCTGCGGTGAGCAGTGCGCCCATCACGGTGCGGGTGGCGCCTTCACCGAATCTGGTGGTTTCCTCGACGATCACGCCGCCCAGTGCATTCTCGAACGAAGAGGTGCTTGTGCAGTGGACGGTGTCGAACATCGGCACGGGTGCCACCAGTGCACCACTCTGGTACGACACGGTGTATCTCTCGCTGGACCCCGTGCTGGATGCCCGTGTCGATGCGAACCTGGGTCAGGTGCGGAATCAGTCGTACCTGGGAGCTGGCGATTCGTATGCAAGCCAGCTTCTGGTGCGTCTGCCCCGGGGCATTGAGTTCAACTGGTACGTGATCGTGGTGACGGATACGACCAATGTGGTCTATGAGTACAACGGCGAAGGTGACAACCGCCGGGTGAGCGACCCGATCAATGTGCAGCTGACGCCTCCGCCCGATCTGCGCGTGACGAATGTGCTCGCACCGGCGACGGCCTTCTCGGGCATCGGCGTGAACATCACCTATACGGTGACCAATGCGGGCACGGGTCCGACAGTTGAGTATGGATGGACGGATGAGATCTGGTTGTCGATTGACCAGGTTCGGGGTGCAGGCGACATCAGGCTGGGGAGTTTCTCCTACTTCAACGCGGACAACGTGGCGGTGAATGGCACGTACACGCGGACGTTCCAGGTGATTGCGCCGCTGGGTGTCAGCGGGAGCTACTACTTCCTGGTCTTCACCGACAGCTCCAATGTGGTGTATGAGGGTGCTGGCGATGTGAACAACGTGGGTTCACCCGCGATGCCGACTGCAATCACGCTCCAGCCGCCCCCGGATCTTGAAGTCACGGCGGTCGCCGCGGCGGTGCCGCAGGTTGTTTCGGGGTTCTCTCTGGCGGTGAGCTACACCGCAGCAAACAACGGTTCGGCGCGGACGCCCACGGGGTCGTGGACCGATCGAGTCTACCTGTCGACAGACCGGGTTCTCTCTGGCAATGATGCGCTCCTTGGAAGCGTTGCGCACACATCGCCATTGGATACCGGTCGCGCGTATTCCGTGTCGCAGAGCTTCACGGTGCCCACATCGCTGGTGGGGGTGTACTACCTGATTGTGGCTGTGGACAGTGGCGATGTCGTGGTCGAAGTGAACAACTCGAACAACGTGGCCTCGGCGGTGCAGGCAGTTGAGGTCCTGCAGCGTCCGGCAGATCTGGTGCTCGAGTCGATCACCGCACCGGCCAGCGTGGATGCGGGGGATTCCGTGCTCCTGAGCTGGACGGTTCGCAATGGCGGAACGGGTGCCACCAATGCGTCGGGCTGGTATGACGAGATTTTTGCCTCGCGCGATGACATCCCGGGCAACGGCGATGACATCATGCTCCTGCCAGAGTTGTCGCGGACCACCGTTCTGGTCTGGCATCAGGGCGCGCTGGGGATCGATGCGACCTATACGGCATTCAGGAACGTGACCATTCCCAATACGGTCTCTGGTAACATTCGCCTCTTCGTGCGCACGAGTTACGCGGGCGAGGTGTATGAGGGCGGAGCGACGGGGAACAACTGGTCGCAGCCCAGGATGCTCGCGGTGGTGCCGGATTACTCCGATGTGACCGTGACAAATGTCACCGCACCGACAGCGGTGCTCTCGGGTTCGCCCATCGAAGTCTCGTGGACTGTGACGAACCTTGGTCCGCGCACGACGAATGTCGCCGGATGGAATGACAGGGTGTACCTCTCCAGTGACCAGGTGCTCAGCGGAGGGGATATCTATCTGGGCAGCGCGAACCGGGTCGGCTCGCTGGCAATGGGTGAGGGATACACCTTCACCCGCTCGTTTGGCATCGACATCGATTTCGCGGGCCTTTGGTATGTGATCGTCGAAACTGGCGGCGGCATCTATCAGGCTGAGCAGACCGCCAATGACGTGCGATCCTCTGCACAGCGGGTGGACATCGCGCTGTCACCCGTGGCGGATCTGGTAGTGACGAACGTGATCGCGCCGGCGGAAGCGATTTCGGGCAGGTTGGTGGAGTTCACGTACAGCGTGGTCAATCAGGGCAATGCCGCGGCGGTGAGCTCGAACGGCTGGTACGACACGCTCTACCTCTCCCTTGACCAGCTTCTGGACCCGACCACAGACCGTTCGCTGGGATCGGTGCAGAGCGGGACAACGGTGCTCGGCGCGGGCGGCACGTACACGCGGACCGTGCAGCTGCGCGTTCCCGATGGCCTTGCCGGGCCGTTCTATGTTTTCGTGCGTGCTGATTCAAGCTCGCGCATCTATGAACGTGGCAGTGAGCTCAACAACAGGGGCTTTGATCCAGAGTCAATGCTGCTGACGCTCGCGCCGCAGGCGGATCTGGTGGCGGGTGACATCATCGTGCCGGCGAACTCGACGCCGGGTCGGATGGCGCAGATCCAGTTCACGGTCACCAACAGCAGTCCGGCGACCGCGGCGGGCGGCTGGTACGACTCGCTCTACGTGTCGGCCGACGGTGCGTTTGATCTGAGTGATCAGTTGTTCGCGAGAGTCTACAGGAGTGCATCGCTGGCACCGGGGGCCTCGTACACGGCGACGGCTTCGGGACGGATTCCAGGCGTTGTGCCCGGAGGCTACAAGATCATCCTGCGATCGGATATCTTCAATCAGATTCCCGAAGGGCAGGAAACCAACAACGTCAGCGCATCGATCAATACTGTGCAGATGGATGTGCCGGAGCTGACGCTCGGGAACATCAGGGCCGACAGTGTGAGCCGCGATGGACCGGTCTATTACAAGGTGACGGTCGCTGCGGGCGAGACGCTGGTGGTGAAGCTCGGTGCCGACGATGCGGATTCGGTGAACCAGGTGTTCGTGCGCTACGGCGACATGCCAACGCCGAACCGGTATGACAGCACGATTTCAGCGCCCAACACCGAGGATCAGCAGGTGCTGGTGGATGCCACGAAGGCGGGCACGTACTACGTGCTCGTGCAGAATCGGGCAATGGGCTGGATCAGCGAGTATCTCTCGTTCACCGACAGTGTGGCGGATGTACCTGCCGAGCGGCCGGACGGACCGGTGGATGTGCAGCTTGGGTACTACATCAGCGGGTATGGTGAAGAGGTCGCGTACGAGATCGACGGAGTCATCTACTACACCATCGAGTATCACGGCGGTGCGAGCTTCGATGTCGAAGGGGTGCGGACGTTTGCTCAGGAATACCAGGGTGTGCCCGGCCTTTTCGTGGAGACATTCGAGTTCACTCAGAGTGAGTGGAATCAGATCATGGCGGACGGGAAGCTGACCGTTACCGTGACGCCGTATACCGATGGGGGCGGCTGGATTGCCCTTGGAACCATCGCGTACGACCCGGGTGGCTTTGATATCTCCGCGAGTATCCGCTCTTTTGAAGTGACATCGGTCGGGCCCAACTCGGGCAGCAACCGCGGCGAGACGACCGTGACGATCACGGGTGCCAAGTTCCTTCCGGACGCATCGATCTCGCTGGTGGGTGCGGACAACTCCGTCTGGGAAGCCCGCCGTACGTGGTGGGTTGACAGCACCACGATGTGGGCTACGTTCGATCTGCGTGGTGCAAGCATCGGAACGTACGCGATGCGGGTGATCGAGAACGGGCAGACGGCATTGCGGCCCGATGCGTTCAGTGTGACCAACGCCGCGGCGGGCGAGCTCGCGCTCACCCTGATCGCGCCTGGGGCATTGATTGCCGGTTCGCTGGGCACGCTGACGATCAACTGGGCGAATCTGGGCGCCACGGACATCATGGCACCGTGGCTTTCGGTCGATGCGCTCAATGACGGTCAGTTCCGCCGGCCCGGTGAGGCCGAGTTCACGACCACGTCATTCGGGTTCCTTGGCATCAGCCAGACGGGGCCGGCAGGCGTGCTGGCACCCGGGGCCAGAGGCAGTCTGAGCATGATCTTCCGCCGCAACCCGGCGGGGACGGGGCGCGTGAACTTTGAACTGCGCAACATGAGTGGAATTGAGCGGGAGATTGATTGGAGCGACCTGAGCGAATCAATGCGTCCTGAGCGGGTATCGCAGACTGATTGGAGTCCGATCTACCAGGCGTTCATCTCCGGGTTGGGCACGACCACGACGAGCGTGACGCGCGCGCTGGCCGACAATGCATCGAGGCTGAGCCAGCTGGGCGAATACACCTACGACTTTGGTCGGCTCACATCGTTCGAGTTTGCGCAGAATACCGGCGCGATTCATTTCGGGGCTCTGGCGGGTGAAGTGGATCTGGTGACCGTGGATGGCCACTCGCCGCTCGCGATGGCCCGCACGTACGCCAGCAGTCTTTTGTCGCGATCCCGCACCGGCTCCTTGGGCAGGGGCTGGGTGAATGCGCTGGACACCAGCTTCATCAGCAGGTCCGATGGGTCGGTGGAGATCGAGATCGGCGGCATGTCGATGTCGTTCCAGAGTGACGGTGCTGGTGGCTACAGGTCGCGCGATGCGCAAGGGCGGCCGGTCCTCTCGGTCATCGGCGGCGTGATGACGCTGGTCACCGATGACGGGTTGACGCGCCGTTTCCGCGCCGATGGTCAGATCGATACGACCACCGACGCGTGGGGCAATGTCACGAGCTATTCCTACACCGGCGGCCGATTGACGGGCCTGGTGAATCAGTCCGGAGAGACGCTGGCGTTTGCGTACAACACGAACGGACGCCTCGTGCGGGTGGCTGATGCGCATGGGCGCGAGGCCCTGTACGAGTATGATGCCTCGGGAGAGCTGCTGGTGCGGGTCAGTACGCCCCTGGGTGTGACCGAGTATGGGTATGACTCATCGAATACGCCCGCGCGTGGTGCGATGAATCTCATTGTGTCACCTGGGCTTGCGCCGCGCCGATTCTCGTACGACGGCATCGGTCGACTGGTCGGTGACAGTGTTGGCAATGGATCGTTGCCGACGAGCTATGTGTATGACTCGACCGGCGGTCTGACGATGACCGATGCGGCCGGTTCCGCCTACCGCATGTTGATCAACGATCGCGGCCAGGTGGCACACCTGTACGATCCCAACGGGATGCCGTATCGCGAGCGGTACGACGCGCAGGGACGCACCACGATGCGCGTGCTGGCCAACGCCTTCACGTACACCTACGAATATGACGAGGCCGGGCGGATCGTGCGTGCGACGACGCCGCTGGGTGAGGTTCAGCGATTCGGGTACGCAGGTGATTCGTCGCTGCTGGGCTGGTCGGCGGATGCCAACGGGAATGTGACGTCCTATGAGTACAACGCCGCGGGCGAAGTGGTGCGACTGGAGTACGCCGATGGTTCCTTCGAGACGTTCGCGTATGACACACGCGGCAACCTGACGGGTCTGACCAACCGGCGCGGGCAGTTGATCACCAACACCTACAACGCGCTGAATCAACTGACCTCGACGACACACGCCGATGGTTCCGTCCAGGTGTATTCGCATGATTCGATGGGGCGGTTGGTACAGGCAACCAGCGGTGGGCAGTCAGCGCAGTTCACCTACAACAGCGCCGGGCTGATCACGCAAGTGACCTACGGCGATGGATCGACGCTTTCGTACACGCGTGATGGCAGTGGCCGAATCGTCCGCCGTCAGGATCAGACCGGAGCGGCACTCGCGTACGAGTACAACACGATCGACCAGCTGGTCGCGGTCCGTGATGAGCAGGGACAGCTCGTGCGGTCGTTTGAGCACGATTCCACAGGTCGCATCGTGCGTGAAGTGTCGGGGAATGGCATGACGGTTGCCTACCAGTACACGTCCACCGGCAATATCGCCTCGATCGATGTACGCGATGGTGCAGGCACGCTCACGCAGCAGCGTCGGTATTCCTATGACGCACTGGGGCATCGCACGAGCGAAGTGGACCTCAGCGGTGATGTCATGAGCTATGGGTATGATGCCGTGGGAAGACTCACGAGCGTCGGTGGCCCTTTGATTGATGTGGAGTACCGCTATGACGCGGCGGGCAATCGCCGAGAGGTCGTGACCAACGGCTTGAGCACCTTCTACAGCGTCAATGTGCTGAATCAGTACACGACGATCGGTGCCGAGACGCTGGGGTATGACCTGGATGGCAATCTGACCTCTCGTCAGGGCCCGGGACGTTCGGATTCGTATGTCTACGACGATCTGAATCGCCTCGTCAACGCGGCGGAGAATGGTGTGAGCACTGCCCTTTCATACGATGCGCTCGGCCAGGTCGCGTCGCGAACGAGTGGTGGCATCGTGACGAGCATGTTCAATGATCCGACATCGCCGCTGATTGCGTGGTCGTCCACGCAGAGCGGCGTGACGATCAGGAACTTCTATGCGGGAACGATCTTCGGGCAAGAGCGTGCTGGGGAAGCGCAGTACTACGTGGCGGATCCCGTGGGTTCGATCTTCGCCGCGACGGGTGCTGGTGGGGCGCTGGTTGCATCGATGGCCTATCTGCCCTTTGGCGAGCTGCGTGCCTTCAGCGGCAACGTGGCGGGCAGCCCTGGGTTCCAGGGCAGTTGGGGCAATGAAGCGACCACATCGCACCTGACGCAGATGGGCCTGCGCCACTATTCAGCGGAGATGGGACGGTTCACCAGCGTCGATCCTTCAGGTCTGCTGGGTGGTGCGAACCAGTACGCATTCGTGGAGAATGGTCCGTTGACGCAGATTGACCCGTGGGGGCTCGATGGTTCAGCACCGGATGACGTGTGGGACGCGTATCGGCAGTCGCTGCGTCGCAGCATCAATGATGGCAGCCGCATCCATCACCAGCTCAGTCTTGTCGATCAGTACGCACGTTGGCCGCAGAAGCCTTCGCTCTGGCAGCGCATGAACACGTTCTGGGATGTGTGGGGTCCGAGCATCAATGTCGTGAACAAATTCGTTCCATTTGTCACCGGAGATCCTACGGAAGCGGCGATTGATCTGGCACTTGAACCGCTCACAAAGTACCTGCCCACGGTCGGCGAAGCAATCAAGTTCGCAGTCAACCCCGAGAACGCTGTGAACATCGTCAACGGCATCGAGGGTCTCAAGCGGCAGGGCGAATGCGGCACGATCAACCGCAGCCAGTGTGAGCAGTTGCGAGAGCTCTTCCCCGAGGACTTCGAGCCCGATGCGACCGCGGAAACTGATTTCGTCGCTGGCCGCGACCCCAACGACATCCTGGGCCCCGCAGGCTACGGCGATGCGCACTGGGTCGGCCTCAACTCAACCCTTTCCTACCGCATCCGCTTCGAGAACGTCGCCACCGCCACGGGCGCTGCGCAGGAGATCCGCATTTCGCAGATGCTCGATGCCGACCTTGATTGGCGCACCTTCCGGCTTGGCGACTTTGGTCTGGGTGATGTGTACGTGAACGTCGGGGCCAATGCGTCCTTCTACTACGGTCGCATCGATGCCCGCGCCTCCCGCGGCATCGACATCGATGTCACGGCGGGCATCAACATGCTCACCGGCGAAGTCTTCTGGATCTTCTCTGCCGTCGATCCGCTCACGGGGTTGGCGCCGGTCGATCCGCTCGTGGGCATCCTGCCCCCGAACGTGAATGTGGGTGAGGGCGAAGGGTTTGCGGATTACGTGGTCAAGAGCCGCGTTGCCGCAGCGAATGGCGCTCGCATCGACGCTCGCGCCACCATCATCTTCGATACCCAGGCACCCATCGATACGCCCGCCATCTTCAACACCATCGATGCGCAGGCACCCAATGCCGCGGTGCAGCCGCTGCCGGTCGTCGGTGCGGTCCCGACGTTTGCCGTGTCGTGGACGGGTAGCGAGAACTCGGAGGGCTCGGGCCTTTCGACCTACAGCATCTATTACTCAGAGAACGGACGCACCTTCCAGCCTTGGATTCTGGGCACCACGCTCACCAGTTCAACCTTCGTCGGCCAAGCCGGCTCAAGCTACCAGTTCTACGCCATCGCCAGTGACAACGCGGGCAACACCGAGGCCGTGCCCGCGCAGGCCGATGCCGCGATCTTCATCGGGTCGGTCTCCATCTCGTGGGATGGTGAAGCGGGCGATGATCAGTGGGCCAATCCGGTGAACTGGACGGGCGACCGGCTCCCTGGCCTCAACGATGATGTCTTCATTGATGCCAGCAGCGCGGTTCGCGTGAGCGACCAGGTTGGTGCAGTGCGAAGCCTGATCTCCTACGGCTCACTGACCATCGATGCCGGTGCTGATCTGACTGTGAGCCAGCTGGCTCTCTTCGCGGGGCTGCTCACGGTGCAGGGCGGTGTGTTGCGACTTGAACAGAACGCCACGCTCGCGGGCGAGCTGCAGTGGTCCGGCGGCACCATCACTGGTGCTGGAACGCTGCTGCTTGATCAGACCGGTTCGGTCTTCCTGACCGGCCCGGGCGCCAAGCATCTGGGGGTCGATACGACCAACCGGACGCAGATCAACTGGTCTGGCTCTGGGCTCCTGATCCTCGATGAGAGCACGCTCATCAACGACACTGCGGGTGTCATTGTGGTCACCCAGATCAGTTCGCTCGAGAGCAACTCGGGCGGCAGCGGCTTTGTCAACGCCGGTCTGGTCGTCATTCGCGATGTGGGTTCGTGGGCCATTGGTGCGGGCATCGGGTGGTCCAATACGGGCCGCATCGATGTCGCCACCGGGTATCTTGCCATCGAAGGCGATGGCACCAGTACTGGCGAGATCCGCATGTCGGCTGGCACCGTCCTGCGGCTCATCAACGGTGAATCGCAGTTCATCGGGCCCATCACCGGCTCGGGCGCGCTGATCGTCCTTGATGGCACCCACACCTTCGCGGCACTCGTCGCCTCAAGCGTCGACATCCGCGGCGGCACGCTCCACCTCACCGGACCGGCCCGAGCCACCGGCATCACCTTCACGGCCGGCACGTTCGTCCTGGGCAGCCGCGCCACGGTCTCCATCACCGGCAACTACGTGCAGGCAGCAGGCACCTCGCTCGTGGTGGAAGTCGGAGCCGACGGAGCGGCTGGCTCCATCATCGCCACCGGCACCGTAAGCCTGAACGGGTCGCTGACCCTGGTCCATTTGGACGGCTTTGACCCATCGCTTGGGTTCCCACTCTACGCGATCGATGTGGTACGCGGCTCTGGCCGTTCCGGCGAGTTTGCCGACTACTTCCTCCCTTCAACCCTCGCGGGCGCGTACCAGGTGCAGGTCCTGGCCAACCGCATCAGCATCGTCTTCAACTTCGCGGACTTCAACGCCGACGGCGGCGTCGATGGCAACGACATCGAAGCCTTCTTCATCGCGTGGGAGAACGGAGACCTCTGGGCCGACTTCAATGGCGACGGCGGCATCGACGGAGCCGACCTTGAGATCTTCTTTGCGATGTGGGAGCGAGGAGGCAGGTAAGGGTTCGGAGTTCAGAAGACCAGAACGGGGAGACTGGTCCAAAAGCCCGAATGTGCCACCGATTCCGGCTTCGGAATCGGTGACGTGCCGTGGTGGTCCGATGGGCACCGGTCCTCCATCAAACGTCAACCCGGAGATTTCCACTCAGGGAGAAGACCAGAACGGGGAGACCGATCCAAAAGCCGGAATGTGCCACCGATTCCGGCTTCGGAATCGGTGACGTGCCGTGGTGGTCCGATGGGCACCGGTCTTCCATCAAACGTCAACCCGGAGATTTGCACTCAGGGAGAAGACCAGAGCGGGGAGACTGATCCGAAAGCCCGAATGTGCCACCGATTCCGGCTTCGGAATCGGTGTCGTGCCGCGGTGGTCCGATGGGGATTGGTCCTCCATCAAACGTCGCCCCGGAGACTTGCACTCAGGGAGAAGACCCGAACGGGGAGACTGATCCAAAAGCCGGAATCGTGTGGGATGGTGGTCCTGGTTCCTTGACGGTGGGGCAGGAGACCAGAACGGGGACACCGATTCCGAAGCCGGAATTGTGTGGGATGGTGGTTCTGGTTCCCTGACGGTCGGGCAGGGGACCAGAACGGGGACACCGATTCCGAAGCCGGAATCGGTGGCACTTTACGTTTGTTTGCATTTTAGACGGTGGTGGCGGTTCGTTGACTCCCTCTCGCGGCGTTTTCGAACCTTCCCCACCGCACCGCCGTATGCTTTGGCCCGCCCGATCGACCTGTTCTGGGTCCTCGGTCGGCGATTCCGCACCCGGTGGGTGTACGGAACGTAGAAGTAGCTTCGGGTGGGCGCTGACCGGCGGTGGGTTGGTCGCGTCGTTCTTCCTGTCTGTCTGTCTCACATCGGTATTCACGATGGCGCACAACCACGATCACGCTCACGAAGGTCACTCTCACTCTCACGACGACGCGGCGGTCTGCTGCTCGCACCACGAGATCGAGATCGAACGCTGGATCACCCTCGCCCTCATCGGCGGCGTGCTGGTCCTGGCCACCACGGTCTGCAACATCGCAGGCCTCTCCAAGCAGGGTGTCACCCAGGTACCCGCCATCATCGGCGCCATCCTGCTGGCCATGCCCCTGTTCATCGCCGCGTTCCGCGAGCTCAAGACCGGCGACATCTCCTCGTCGTCGCTTGCCGCCCTCGCCATCCTCGCGGCGATCGCCACCGACGAATACGCCACCGCCGGCTGGCTCGCCTTCATCCTCGTCGTCTTCGGTCAGCTCGTCCGCCGCTCCGCAAGCGGTGCACAGCGGGCCATCGAGCAGCTGGTTCGGTTGACGCCCGATGTGGCTCGCCGCGTGACTGGTGCGGGTGAAGCGGAAGTCTCGCTTCGTGAAATCAAGGTGGGCGATGTCGTCCGCGTCCGTGCGGGTGAGAACCTCCCGGTCGACGGCAAGGTCATCACGGGTCGCACCACCATCAACCAGGCCTCACTGACGGGTGAATCCGTTCCGGCTGAGGCGGGTGTGGGCGATCAGGTGTATGCCGGTACGAGCAACCTCACCGGTGGTATCGATATTCAGGTGACGCAGATCGGTGGGGATACGACCATCGGTCGCGTGACGCAGCTGATCCGTCAGGCTGAACGCAGCCGCACGCCGCGGCAGTTGCTCATCGAGCAGGTCGCCAAGTTCTTCGTGCCCGTGGTGCTCTCCGCCGCGGCGATTGCATGGTTCGTCATGAGCCGCTCGTCTGACCCCTCGGTCCGCGACAGTGCCGCGACGACAGCCGTGACGGTGCTGGTGGTGGCGTGTCCTTCGGCCCTGCTGCTGGCAAGCCCCAGCGCGATGCTCGCGGCCTTCGCCGCGGCGGCTCGTCTTGGCATTCTGATCAAGCAGCCCAACTACCTCGAAGCCGCGGCGAACGTGAACGCGGTGGTGCTCGACAAGACCGGCACGATGACCACCGGCAAGTTCCAGGTGACTCGTCTGGCTCCCGCCACGGGCGTTGAAGGTGCGGATCTGCTGGTCGCCGCGGCGAACGGCGAGCAGCACAGCAACCACCCCCTGGCTCAGTCGATTCTCTCGACGGCCCGGTCGGCCCGCATCGCGGTGGATGGTTCGAACGATTACGAGGAAATCCATGGCCGCGGCGTGCGTGCTCGCACTTCGCTTGGCGAAGTCTGCGTCGGCCGCGCTACCTGGCTGATGGAACTGGTGCCGTCGATCAAGGCCGAGGTGGAGCTGGTCGAGAGCCGCATCGAGGGCATGACCGGCGTGCACGTCATGAAGAATGGCGTGTACATGGGCGCGGTGGGTCTTGAGGACACAGTCCGTACC
>JBILUL010000023.1:0-47903 GCA_044371005.1 Phycisphaerales bacterium
CCGTGTCTTCCGAGAAACCCGGCGATGCTGAACGCTCAAATCGAATCGAGGCGCAGCCGGTCGGGGCTGGGCCTCGGGTGGGTTTTCAAAACAACGCGGTCAGGCGTTGGCAACGCGGCGGCGACGGACAACCAAGAGGCCGCCAGCACCCAGCAACGCGATCGACCCGGGTGCCGGGACGGCAGTCGAATATCGCGAGTTCTCGCCACCACCGGTCGAGTTCTGATAGCTCAGATGCAAACTGACATCTGACCCATATGGGATGTTGCCCGGGTCCGCCGGGATGTCAGCCATCACGAGGAAGTTGCCGGGGCCTACAACGGGGTAGGGATTGGCGAACGAAACAGTCGCTGCGTACGTGCCATTCGCGATCAAGCTCCCCGAATCATACGTGCTCCACGTAGAGCCACGGTTCAACGAGTACTTGATGTTGGCGATCGCGATGTTATTGGCCGCTTCGAAGCGGATACTGAACCTTCTGGTGCCACCGGTCCACGAACCGTCCGTGAATCCGCTGTAGGTCACCGTCGTGACTGTGGAAGGATCAAAGGTTCGGCAGTTGGTACCAACGCCATTGGGATCGATGATGCCCGCGAAGGCGACCGATGACCCGCAGACCGCCACGATCATGGATGCGACAGCGACATGTGATGCGAAACTCATTGCGCGCTCCTTCAGCCTCAGCGGCGCCGACGCATGGTCACCATGCCGGCCATGCCCGCCAGAGCAATCACGCCCGGCGACGGCAGGACGGTTGTGTTCAGGCTGATGTCATCCAGGAACGTGCTGCGATCATCGACCTTCACGAAATTCCCGAACTCGTCGTACACGATGGGGCTCAGACTGTTGAAGCTCAGGGTGTAGGTCACGCCCGCCCGCAGAATGAACTCAGCTCCAGTACGAGCGAACCAGGTCGACTTCCCTTCAGTCGTCCACCAGCCGTTTCCGGGCGGCGAAGACCAACTATTGCCGCCAGCGACCTTGCTGGTGTAGTTGCCGACAACCTGGATGTTTCCGAACGAGTCGGTGACAGTGACGCTGTAGTCGTTCTCGCGGCCGTACCAATCAATCTCGCGCCATGAAGCACGATTCGCATCGAACCACGAGAGCGTGCCGATGGCATCTTCGGTTGCGGTGAAAGTCTGCGACATCGTCTGGCGATCCTTGATGATGCCAAACACGTCGCCTGTGTGCGCCCACTTCCATCCGGCCGCATACTCCTCTGTGCGTGCCATGGAACCGCCAGTCCATGCGCCACCGCCTTGAATCGTCTGCCATGATGTCCAACCCCAATTGTTCCAGCCTGCACCCCACTTCTGAGTGGGTGTGCTCGCTGGGTTGTAGCCCGGCAGGTTCTGCCGCACCGCCTGTACCTCGAACCCTCCGTCAATGATGATGTCAGCCGATGCCGCTGCAGCGGCCATGGCTGTGCTTGCAAACAGCATGAAACACTTACCACGAGTCATGTCAATCTCTCCTTAAGCAAGACTCATCGAAAAAACTGAAACGCCAGGCAGTCGTTGCGTAATCTCCAAAAAAAAAAAATACACTCCGGGTACCTCCTTTGCAATGGGAAGAAACCCCAGTAATGAGGCATGTTCATCGAACGCTACTGACTGCGCACGATCGTTCCGATAAATTCAATGAAGCCGCATTCAATGGAAGGCTTCACACGGGGAGCTTCGAGACAAGAACTTCCACCGCGGGGGCCCAGAGCCGGCTTGAACGTGAACTTAATAGTCATATGGGACGTAACGTGCGTCTTGATCAGACGTGACGCGATAGCACTCCATCGGATCCGAATCTTCCATCGGACATCGTGGAGTTGAAAGGTGACACCTCAAGGATCTGGGAAAGCTCATCCAGAATCTGCAAAGTCACACCGCAGCGATCGGAGAAGAGCGTGCGCGTTGCGGCACGGCATCCCCGACTCCTTGATCTTGGATCGCAGCATGAGCGCATGGTGAGATGGCGCTCGGTGCTTCCCGCAACATGCCGCGAAGGCCGGATACCCACCCGCCATCAGCCCGGGCAAGTGCTGCCGGGAATGATGACGCACTGCGTTGTGGAGCTCTCTGCCGCGGGGAAGGTTCAGATTGACTGGAGATCGCCCAGCCTTCGTCGCTGAGACACCAGTGAGACTTCCCCACAAACACTCGCTGGGATTCGCGGTGGTTCGACAAGGGACCCCGGAAAATCTACGACGAAGGCGGTGCGGAGGTCAGGAAGGGGGGAGGAGGGGGGAGGGCGCACGGCATGCTCGTCGACGTTCGGCCGGTGAATGGGTAGTGCGGTCCAGGTCGAACCGAGTTTGTGTTTTTCGCAAGCTTTCATGTCGGGAGTTGCGTTCCGCGTGCGTCGATATCCTGTGGCGAGGCACCACCGCCATTGCAATCACCCTGTTGGTGCGGAGAACTGACCATGGCTCGATACATGCTGATGCTGCTTGATACCCCCGCTGACTATGCCGCGTTGACCCCGCAGCAGATGCAGGAGGTGGTGGCGGAGTACGGCCAATTGGCCGCTCGGATGAGCCAGGAGAGTAAGCTGGCGGGCGGCGAGAAGCTGGCCGATGAGGGTGGCAAGCGCCTGAAGGGCAAGGGCCATGCACGAGGGTGCTGAGACGGGGATTGCTGAGCTTGAGGCGATGCCGCGAACCGGCCTGACTGATCGGTATCCGCTGCTTGAAGCAACTCGTGGCGAGATCCTCCGGCGTGCGGGGCGGCACGAAGAAGCGGCGGCGGCATTCGAGCACGCCGCGAAGCTCCCCTGTTCTGAGCCGGAGCGGGAGTTTCTGCTCGCCCGGATCCGCGCCATCAAGGACGAGGCGGACTGAGCGGAGCATTCGTTGGTAGTTGCACCTTCTGCGGCATTTCGATACGTCCGTTGCTTGGTAGCTGCCAGTTGCGCATTCCTGGTACACGACGTGACGAGGCCGCGAGCCGTTGCAGCGACCTTTGTGTACCGGGTCTGGTCAGCATCACTTCGTCGTGGATCGCTCAATCCGTTCAAGCCTCGCCTCGAGATCCGCGAGTTGCTTGCGTTGCAGATGGTTGATTTCGCGCAGGTCCTGGATTGCCTTGATGCTCAGCACCGTGAGTCGCGAATAGTCGACGCCCACCGGAGTTCCGTTCGAATCGCGAGTGACAGCCTCGGGGAGCACCTCGGCGAGTTCCTCTGCAATCACACCGAGGTCATGCTTGGTGCGCACATCCTCGGGCGACAGGAGATTCCAGTTGAACTCAACGGCCCTGACCTTCATGAGGTCTTCAAGCCCTCGAGAAAGATCCATGACCTGATCCTTGAAC
The DNA here is from genome assembly GCA_044371005.1 of Phycisphaerales bacterium. GTDB lineage: Bacteria > Planctomycetota > Phycisphaerae > Phycisphaerales > UBA1924 > UBA2402. The sequence goes on from JBILUL010000023.1 coordinate 3,309, forward strand.
CGGGCCGAAGATGTCTGAGTGAGCGTCGTGCAGCGGATGCTCCCGCCCACATCGAGCGCGAACGTGGTATTCGGCGACACCTTGATGCCGGTGTTGCCATTGGAGGCGATCGCGAAGATCTCGCCCGACCCGGCGTTGTAGAGCCGCCACGTGCTCAGCGAGTCAAGATAGGTCCACGCCGTGTTCGAGCCACTGACGTAGCCGTAGAAGGGCTGTCCCCCGCTGGGCGTTGAGATGTACATGCCGGTGTAGCCGGTCTGCGTGCTGCCGATACCGAACTTCTCCGCCCCCGTGACGGGCGTACTGCGCCCAACGCCGACGAAGCTCGGCGTTGCGTAGAGCAGATTCGAGACATTCAGTGAGTGCCCTGTGCCCGCGTCAACGCCGTCAACACGCAGGCGTGCATTGGCGGTTGTCGTTCCAACTCCAACGTTGCCCGCCGTGTACACGGCATTCGCGCCCGAGAGCGTGAAGGGCGACGCACCGGCGGGCCCGGCAGCTCCTGCAGGACCGGCAGCTCCTGCAGGACCGGCAGCTCCTGCAGGACCGGCAGCTCCCGGAGTACCAGCAATGCCCTGCGGCCCCTGAGGCCCGGCGGGCCCATTGAGTGCCACGCGTGCGACCGGGGCGACGCCGATTTCCTGCCGCGGCGTCAACACCGAGAAACTTGGTTGATCCGAACGCCGCGCCGCAATCTCGATGAATCGATCGTTCTCGAACGTGACGTTTGGTATCGACAAGTGCGGGATCTCGACGGTGAACAGGCCATCGACCACATCGACGCCAGTGGCGGTGTATGAGCCGCGGAGTGCCGTGGAGGTTGGATTGGTGAAGAAGTTGAAGCGAAGATCAAAGACTCCGTTCGCAGCGATGCCCGAATCGTCCAGCCGGCCCTGATACGTGAGCACGCCCGCGGGCAGCGCAACGGTTGCCGTCAGAAGTCCGGTGGTCTGCACGCCCTGATACGAACCGGCGCGGACCAGATACGACCCGCTGCCGAGGGCTGCCACAAGACGCGACGCACGCAGTGAGGGATAGGGTTCTGTGCACGAACCTGGTCCATCATCGTTCGAAGCGACGACGAAGCCTCCGCACGCATCGTAGATTTCAATCAGCGGATCCCCCACCGCGGCACAGGCCTGCAGCGTCACCGCGGTCGGGTTGGAGATCGAGAAGGCATACCAGTTGCCCAGCGGTTGAGATGGCGAAACCACCAGTTCATTGCCCCGAGCATCGTTGATCAGGAGTTGCCTGGCGCCCGAGCAGGTCGAGTTGGGATCGGCGCTTCCGGCAATCGCGGTGAGTCGCGTGATGCTGAGTGTAAAGCCGTCGGGAACTGCAACGCTCGAGTACCAGCCGGCAACAATGTTGTACTCAACGCCCACATGTGCATCAAACTCAAGAGAGGCCTGATTCGCGCAGGAATCATCGTTGAACCCGATGACACTCCCAAACCACGGCGCCGCACACGACCGCGTGACCGCCAGCATCGTGTCCTGGGTCGTAGCTCCGCAGGTGCTGAGCCGATATCGATGTCCGGTGCCGATGACCCGCACCACGCGGGCATTGGTGATCGGCCGTGCTCCCGCCTGCACCGTGACCCCGCTCCCAGCCGAGATCGACTGCCAACCAACTGATGTTGGCAGCGTTGTCATCGTGATGGGTGCTGGGCACACCTGCCCAGACACATCCGTTGCGGACATGTGAATCAGCGCGAGCAGAAGTGCGCCGCCGAGATGCTTGATCACCATGGTCTTCCTTGCGTCCATCGTGTGCTTTCCGAAAACTCGCGCCCACACTCTTCTGGTCGAACGCCCCCACCTTCCAGTTTAGTAAGACCAGGTCGCACTGTCGACCTTGCGATGCCCGGACCTGTTTCGTCCGCAGGTTCTCGGTCCTGGGGGTTGCGGCCCAGTGACTTCTAGGACCTTACGACGAGCCGGGTCGAGGGGTATCTCATGCGTAGCCACCCATACTGGCCGGATGTCAAATCGGCCCGCGGAGAGAGCGCGACATGCCCGAACCCGCCGCCACCTTTGGCGGCAGCATGACTCGCGGCTCAAGCGGATTTCGTGGCAACAAGCGTGAACGTCATCGGCAGATGGCTGGGCTTGCCGCGAAGCCGCCATTCGCCTGGATCATCCACCTGCTCACAGGCTTCGCCGAGCGGATTCCACGGTGCTGTGTCATGCTCAACGAACGAACTGGTGCGCATGCCTGCATCCGACACTGCGGTGAAGAGTTCGCCGATGCCGTGGTTGAAGCTGACACTCGTTGGCGACGCGATGGCCTGCCCACCGCCTTCATACGTCGTCGCCTCTGCCAACTCAACACCCGAACTCTCAAAGTACGGATACTCCACCGTCAGCAAGCCGTCCGGACGCGGATTGCTCAGCGCGTACAGCATCGGGTGCCCATCGCGGATGAAGAGTCTGCCACCGGGCTTGAGCAGCGAGGCCACGACTTTGGCCCACCGCGCGATGTCCGGCAGCCAGCAGATCGCACCGATGCCGGTATAGACGAGATCAAACGAGGCGGGAGCAAGCACGTCACCCGCGCGGTAGACATCGCTTTCCACGAAGGTTGCGTGGTGGCCCAGTTCGTGGGCAAGTGCACGAGCCGCGGCGATTGCTGCAGGTGAGAAGTCGAGCCCCACCACATCGGCCCCGAGCCGCTCGAGCGACAGGGTGTCGGTGCCGATGTGACACTGCAAGTGCGCCACGCGAAGGCCCTTGATGCTCCCGAGCCGAGGAAGGTCGTACCTGACGACTCCGGAGAGAAACCCGGGATCGGTACGGAACCGGTCCAGGTCATACCCCTTGAGGTGTACCGGCACGCGGCTATCCCAATTGGCTCGGTTGATCTGTACGTAGTCGATCATGATGGGATTGGATGCGGAGGAACTCTGGCGTGTCAACAGGTTGCCTGCGGCTACGCGCCCGCTGCCGCGTTCAGCGGGGTGCTCCCTCAGCCATTGGTACCAGCGTGATCGACCGGACGTTGATCACTGCTTCGCCGGGTTTGGAGAGGGCGCGAAGCAGGATGCGGTGCTGGCCGGGGGCAACGGTCCATGTACCCAGATCCACGGTGCGATACTTCTGCCAACCGCCTGTAGCAGGCACGGTGAGCATGAGCGGGGTGGCATCCTTTGAGTCAGCCCCGGCCAACTCCAGATGAACCTGTGCCCCTGCCGCGGCGTCGGCGCAGGCAATCTCTGCCTTCACCGAGTACTTCTGGGATTGCGGAGCGGTGATGCTGACCGGCCACGAGGCCTTCGCCGCGGTGTCCATCCAGTACCCCAGGTTGTACTTCACATCACCGATATCCCCCACTTGCTCCACACGCAGGGCGGGGCCTTCGAGTGTTGCATCATGGGGCAGCAGCGTGATGGTGCCCTTTGCATCGGCCAGCACGGCAAAGGGCATGGCATCAACCGCACCATCGAGTTCAAGACGGATCACGGTGCATGACGCGTCGACGGGCTTGGAGGGCACTTGCACTTCAAGCCACCCGCCGTGCGCAGCGCTGCGTCCGCATGTAACCGGCGAGTTGCTTCCCAGAAGGCTGGCGCTGCGCACTTTGCCCTGCATCGGCACGATAAGCCGGCCATCGGCGGGCCAGTCAAAGACCATGAGATAGAGCACACCTGGCTTCTGCGTGGCGCGGCCGAAGGAAAGCCGCGTGAAGGGGCTGGCGGTGGTGCCGTAGATGGCTTCGCCATTGGTCTTCATCCATGCGCCAACGCCTCGGAGGGCCTGCTGAGCGGGTTCGGGGACACGGCCCTTGGCATCGGGCCCGATGTTGAGGAGCAGGTTGCCACCCTTGGAGACGATGTCGCACAGCAGGCGGATGACAGTGGGCGTGTCCTTCCAGTGGGTGTCGTGTGAGCTGTATCCGTAGCTCTCGTTGAGGGTGTGGTTCACTTCCCAATCCATGCCCGGCAGCCCGGTAGGCGGCACGTACTTCTCGGGAGTTCCGTAGTCGCCGTGCTTGTTCTCAAGGCCCGCGTAGAGACGGTTGTTGACGAGGATGCCCGGCTGCTTGGTCCGCATGTCGGCCAGAAGCCCTTCCGCTCCCCACGCCGCGCCCTGTCGCTTCTGATCTGAGAAGTCGAACCAGATGGTGGAAAGTGGTCCGTAGTTCTCGAGCAGTTCATTGACGTGCGCCCGGATGTAGTTGAGGTAGTTCTCGTGGTGCCGAGCGTGGCCGTCCTTGGGATAGCCCGGCAGCGACATCTCGTAGGCATCGGGGTGCTGCCAGTCGAGCAGCGAGTAGTAGAAGCCCGGGCGCAGGCCCTTGGCTCGCATGGCATCGACAAACTCGCGCGCGACATCACGCCCGGCGGGCGAGATGTTGGTGCCGCCCGCAACCTGATTGCTCAGCGAGTAGGGCTGCTTTGAGTTGAAGAGCGTGAAGCCATCGTGATGCTTGGAGGTCATCACGGCGTATCGCATGCCCGCCTCGGCGGCGAGCTGTGCCCACTGATCAGCAAAGCCCGGTTCGGGGCTGAACAGAGGCTTCATCTGTCGTGCGTATTCCGCGCAGGGCACCGCCGCCCAGTTCTGGATCCATTCGGCGTAGTGCTGTGTGTACGTCTTGCCATCCCACACGCCGCCGGCTGGTGCATAGAGGCCCCAGTGGATGAACATGCCAAACCTGGCCTCGCGCCACCAGGCCATGCGTTGATCGCGGCTCTGCTCCCAGCGTGCCAGCTCGGCCGATTCGCTGGTCTGCGCGGCGGGCGGCTGGGTTACGGCGAAGGCGGCCTGGCTGAGGTCATGCACCATGCCCAGAGCAGCACCGGCAAGGACGCAACGAAGGAGGGGCGTTCTGATCATGCCGACAGGATAGCTCCCCGCGGCAAATCCCGCGCAGATGCCTCGTTCACCGCGTTCGAAGCGTCCGGTCGTGATCCATGCCGCGAGGTTGCGCGGCCATCGCGCAGGACTGCCATCGATCCCCACACCCCCCGCCCCCCCGCTTCCCCGTCCCCGGGCGACTTTGGCGCGCCAGCACATCGCGGGCGTTGCCTCGCTGCTGGCCTATGTTGCGAATACCTCCGGATGCAGATGCTTACCGTTGCCCGCCAGCGACTTCTCAACACTGTTGAGAGGTCGGAAGCTGCTTGCCCTCGCGTCCTGACAAACGCTCATCACCATCCAGGAAGCATCGACGATTTGTAGGTTCGTGGCACTCTCGAAGCAGTTACCCACGATCTTGTGGCTCACACGCACGATCGCGAAGCTTGAGGTATCAACACCACTCACACACGCTCAGTGACGCTTGCTCAGCGGCATGTCCTTGGTCTCGATGGCCAGTCCCGGATTCGGACGACTCAGGCCCTTGTGTGCAGGCTGGGCATACAACTCAGGGTGCTGGTAGGTGCCCCGTTCATCGGCTGGCTTTTCCATCTCCACCGGCGCTCCGACCGACTGAACAAATCGATCATTTCGTACTGCCTCAACCCGCCATGAAACTTCGCCTCCGGGCAAGCCACCCGCGATGCGGAATGTGCACAGAGGAGCGGGCTCACCTGAGCCCATCACACTCGCCGCGGCCAGCTGTGCGCCATTGATCTTCTCTGCCACGTGCAGCATGGGCATCGGCGCGCCCACCGCCGTCAGCGTGTAGCTCGGATCCCGGTTGATCTTCGCAAAGTAGTGCGGCAGCTGCACCACCGCCTCGCCCTGCTCATCAAGCACGACATTGCCACGGTAGAAGTTAATCACTTCAGGACTCTCGGTCGAGTAGTGCAGCAGGTACTTGTTCTCCGGGTCATCCGGGTGGTCGATACGGAACGCCTTGGTTCCCGAAGCACCAAGGCGACCTGTGGCGTAGACAGCCCAGCCAGCTGTGGGTGCCTCGCCGCGTACGCCATAGCCTGCGGGGCTGTTGACAAATCCCTCAACACCGATGGTGCTGCCAGATGATGCGAGCCCCCATCCGCTCACGCCGCGGCCTGAGGTGCTGGAGCTTTCGCCATACACACCGAATGCAAAGCCGGTGGTTGCGGTCGCAGAGCCGAAGATCGCCGTCCCGCTGGTACTGGCGGTGCGTCCTTCCACACCCCGGGCGATGCCTGTGCCATAGACACCGCGTCCGGAGGAGCTCAGACTTTCACCGAACACCCCGTAGGTGGTGCCGCTTGCCGCGGTGGAAACGCCGAAGACGCCCCGCCCGCTCGTGCTTGAACTCCTGCCCTCGACACCCCTGGCTTCGCCGCTTGTCGCACGAGCCCAGCTAAAGATGCCCCACCCCGACGTGCTGGCGCTTTCGAAGTAGCCGCCGTAGTTGAGCCCGGTCGATGCGCTCGCGTTGCCGCGGACGCCGACCCCCGAACTGCTGCTTGACTCAAAGTAACCGCCGTATGCAAGCCCCGAAGTTGCAGAGGCCTTCCCCCACACGCCGCGGCCGTCGGAACTGGCGGATTCACCCTCAACGCCGGTGTTGAAACCACTGGGCGAGATCACCCGGCCTTGCACTCCGATGCCACCCGATGCGCGGCTCTCGAAGTAGCCGCCTTGCCCGGTGCCCTGGACACTTGACGACACCCCATAGATGGCAATTCCTCCAGAGTTGGCGGTGCTGCCATGAACACCGAACGAGCCGCCACTTGCAGCGACCCCAAACCCCTGATCGCTTCGGCAGAGGAAGAGCCCCCCGTAAGTCCAGCCCGTCTCTGAGGTCGCGTCTCCATAGACTCCAACACCGTCGATGCTGTCGGCGACTCCGTGGACGCCCTTGGTCTGTCCGGTCAACGACGCGGCGTACCCGAGCGTTCCCGTCCCTGAATCGCTGTCACTTCGGCCATCGACGCCAAACGTCTCGCCCGTGGAAGATGACGCGAAGCCAAGCACGCCAACGCCAGCGTTGCCGGCAGAGATGCCTCCCACGCCCCACGGCTCACCCGTCGTCGCATTGGCCCTCCCGAAGACACCAACGCCGTAGCTCGAACTGGTATGCCCCTGAACGCCGATCGTGTATCCGGTGGGAGAGGTCGATTCTCCGTAGACTCCGGTGCCAGACACACTGGCGTTGAGTCCGTAGACCCCGTAGGTGAGGCCACCTGCACCGCTGGAGATTCCCGACACGCCCGATGCCAGAAATGTCGACGAGGTATTCTCGCCGCGGATGATGTGCGATGTGCTGTTACCACTGAGCGTCAACGGATTGGGAACCGTCTGGAGAAACGCGCCGGCATGAAGCCCATCCAGCAGGTCCGCATTGAGATTGTTCACAAGACCCGTCGCGTTCACCGCGAACGGCACGCCAGCTGCCGCGAACATCGGAGCCGCGGTGAACTGCTTGATCCCTGAAAACGTCTGAGTTCCGGCCAGGAACGCCACATTGCCCGACAGACGCGCATCGGCAAGCGTGCCACTGCTCAGCGCCGAAGCGTTCAGACCCACCAACGCGGCTCCGGAACCAGCAAAGACATTCGAACTGCTGGTCAGATTCAACGCCGAGGAGTAGGTCCCGCTCAGGCGCGCGTTGGCCAGCGTTCCACTGCTCAGATTCGCAGCACTGGTGAAGAAGGACGGCAGCTGCCCACCCAGCATCGCCGCGTTGCTCGCGGCCGTTGCCGCCGCGGCATTGAGGGAGAAGAGTGCGTTGGGCGCCGAGGTGAGCCGTTGACGCGGCCCCAGGATCACGAACCCTGCGGGATTCGCACACCCAAGGCCAGTGTCCTGCCGCACCTCGATCTCAAGATATCGCTCCTGCCCCGCAAACACCACGCCGAAGTTGAGCAGCACTGCGAATCGCCCCTCATCCACCGGCACATCATCAGAGCAGAGCATGCCGCCAACCTGTGTACCCCCCACCGCCGCGTCATAGAGCCGGAACCGAAGATCATGCACGCCCGCCGAAGCGACCCCCGCGTTGCGCAACTCCCCTTGATACGTGAACGTGCTGTCCAACGGAGCCTGCGCCACCGCCAACCCGCCCATCGACGCCAACATACACGCGGCTTCGAGCAAGAGACGACTCATGTGCGATCTCCATACGGTCGGGCCACGCCCGGCAGACCACATGCGGCACACACGGGCAAGTCCAAAACCGGATAATGATAGCCGCATTTGCGGATTGGAGCCGGGAATGCGGGGTCAGTCCTGCGAGCTGGTCGTTGCTAGCGGGTCAGATTCACCGTCACGCGGCGAGGCACGGTGCGGCCAGCCGCTCGCGAATCGAAGACTCGACCGATTCGCCGCGGCGGCGTCGTGCGAGCTGCGTCCACCCTCTTCATCGCACCGCATCGGCCTTGGCTTTCCACGCCGCGGCTTTGGCCTCGTGCCCCTGACCGGGTTCGACGCGCTCCCATGCGGTATGCAGTGCCACCATGGCCCGTGCCAGTTCTCGCGAATCGCGAATGTTGGGCTGGGGAACACTGAGAAGTTCCGCGGCCTGATTGAGAGTTGCCTCCGCTGCCGCGAACTGCTGGGGGGTTTTCGCAACGGCGGTCCTGGCTTTGCCCAGCGTCACCAGGAAGTAGGGCCGCTTGACTGCGTGGCTCCGGACGAGCACCTCACTGGCCCGAGCTTCAAAGGGCTCAAGCAGTGTGAGGGCCTGATCAGGTTTCTGGTCCTCGAGCAAGACTGAGGCGGTGGACGAACGGAACGTGAATGTCTGAGGATGGTCCGCGCCCAGAACGCGGGCGCAGGAATCAAGTGCTTCCTTCGCGAACGCGATGCCTTCGCCGGGGCGTTTCGCCAGCTTCAGAAAGCCTGCGAGATTGCTGAGCGCATTCCAGGTGCTGACATGGTCGTTGCCCCTCACTCGCCGGAATCGCTCGAGTGCCTCGCGATAGAGAGGTTCGGCCTCCTCCAACTTCCCCTGCATGTCGAGCATTCTGGCCAGATTGCTCGTGCAGTTGAGTGTCTCGGGGTGATCGGGGCCTGACGTCCGCTGGCGATTGTCGTACGCCTTGCGCAGATAGGGTTCTGCTTCGTCAGCGCGATCTCTTGCCAGCAGCAGGTTTCCCAGGTTGTTCAGGTAGATGAGGCGAGTCGGGTTCTCGTCATTCCAGAGATTCTTCGAGAGTTCGAGCACATCGCGATACAGTGCCTCCGCCTCGTCGTATCGCCCCTGCTCGTAGTAGAGCCCGCCAAGCATGCCCATGCTCTGGATGGTCGCCGGGTGCTGCCGGCCCATCGAAGCGATGCGCAGGTCAAGGGCGCCCTTGAGCAGCGTCTCGGCCTCCTCATACCGGTACTGATTGCGAACCAGGGCCCCGAGATTTCCCATGCTCATGAGCGTGTCGGGGTGGTCTTTCCCCAGAATCCTCACTCTGACTTCAAAGGCCTCGCGAATCAGTTGCTCTGCGTCATTCAGCTTGTTGAGATTCTGGAGGGTGCCGCCCAGTGTCACCATGCACGCCAGCGTGTTGGGATGCTCAAGACCATGCACGCGGCGGGCGGTGGCCACGGCCTCGCGGTAGTAGGGCTCTGCGCTCGCGTACTTGCCCTGCGAGCTCAGCAGTCCGCCCATGTTGTGCATCCAGACCAGCACATCGGGATCGTCGGACCCGAAGAGTCGCTTGCCGGTCTCGTAGGCCTCGCGCCAGTAGGGCTCGGCATCACTGGGATTCCCGCGAGAAATCAGCAGGAATCCGTATGTGTTCATGGCGATCAGGGTGTCGCGACTCTCCGGCCCCTTGGCACGGCGCAACCCTTCGAGCGACCCTTTCAGCAGCGGCTCTGCCAGATCAAACTTGCCCTGTTCTCGAAGCAGGTTGCCCAGATTGCCCATCGTGGTGAGCAGTTCCATATCGTCCGCGCCCAGCACCCGACGACGCCGCTCGATCACTTCGCGATAGCACAGCTCGGCACGGGCCACATCTCCCTTGGCCTCGAGGATGGAGCCCAGGTCGTTGATGGCCACGAGCGTGTCGGAGTGATCATCACCAAGCAGCCTGCGTCGCGCATCAACTACCTGCGTCTCGAGCGTCTCGGCGTCGTCGTACCGCCCGAGCCCCTTGTACTGGAGCGCCAGCGAGTGTCGCAACGACGCGGCGACCAGAGGCTGATCCTTGAACTGCTCCCCCACCGCCGCGATCGCCGGCTTGAGAATCGTGCGATCGATCAGATCGCTCGCGGTATCCGTCGCGTTCACCATGCCAAGTTCCTTGGCAAATCCCGTGGCACGCGTCCGACGATCGTCCTCGGCCACGCCTTCCTTGAGCATCGCCGTTGCGAAACGCTCCTTGATGCCCTCCATCAGCTGCGTGCCCGCCGCGGTCGTATCGACCTGACTGAGCATCTTGGCCTGGAACGCAGAGACCGCCGCGAGTTCGCTGGCGCGTTTGGTCGCCTCGGCCTCCGCCGCTACCGCACGGTCACGCTGCGAATCCGCCTGCGCCCGCTGCTGCGCTTCAGCCAGCTGCGCATCCACCGCGATATCTCGCTGATTGCGTGCGAGCGTGGCCTGCCAGGCGAACGACACCATGCCCACCAGGAGCGCTGCTGTGAGCGCCACGCTCACCGATACAGCCGTCCGATGTCGCCGTGCCGACTTGCGCAGCCGGTACAGCGCACTGGGCGGTGCCGCGACGATCGCCTCACCACCAAGAAACCTCCGCACATCCGCAGCGAACCCGTTGGCAGTCTCATACCGGCGCGAGCGATCCTTGTCCATCGCCTTCATCACGATCCAGTCAAGCTCTCCTCGCACCAGCACCCCGAGCTTGCGGGCCTCGGTGCCGCGGCTTGTGGCGATGCGGCCGATCTGATCGGTGATCTGACTCAGCCGCGTGCTGGGCCGGGGCGGCTCCACATCACGAATGATCCGCTGAATCTCGTCGTAGGCTGCGGACCTGAGTTCCTGCCCGCTGAAGGGCGTGGTGCCCGTCAGCAGTTCATACAGCAAGACACCCAGTGAATAGATGTCGGTCCGCGTATCGATGTCCACCGACCCCTGCGCCTGCTCGGGGCTCATGTACTCGGGCGTGCCGATCAACTCCCGGTGCGCCGTGAAAAGTGTCCGCTCCGTCAGTCTCGCTTCGGTCGCCTTGGCGATGCCGAAATCGATCACCTTCGCGTACGGCCGGCCATCCTGGATCGACACCAGAATGTTGCTGGGCTTGATGTCGCGATGAATGATGCCCTTGGTGTGCGCGTGCTGCACGGCCGTACAGACCTGCGCGAACAGGTCGAGCCGATCGTTGATGCTCAGATTGTTCTTGTCGCAGAACGAGTTGATCGGATCGCCCTTCACCAGCTCCATCACGAAGAAGGGCCGTCCCGTCTCCGTGGCACCCGCATCGAGCACCTTGGCGATGTTCGGGTGATCCATCATCGCGAGCGCCTGCCGCTCCTGTTCGAACCGGGCCACCACCACGCGCGTGTCCATGCCCAGCTTGATGATCTTGATCGCCACCTTGCGCTGCACCGGAACATCCTGCTGCGCAAGGAACACCGATCCAAAGCCACCCTCACCGATCTGCTGCAGAATCTTGTACGGGCCGATCTTCGTCCCTGGCCCCTCGCGCAGCGGCAGTGCCACATCGCCCGTACCGCTGTTCACCGTCGGGCCGTCCGGTGTGTACTCACTCGAGGGCACCTCAACCGTCGGCTCAGACAGAAACCGGCCTGCACCATCCAGCGAGATCAGCAGCGACACCACCTCATCACGGATCGTCGGATCATCCGCGCATGCAGAATCAAGCAGTGCCGCGCGCTTCTCGGCGGGCAGTTCAGAGGCCGCAAGCAGCAAGTTCTGCACCCGTTGGGATCGTGTCATGTTCATTGCTCCAACACCATCGCCTCGCGAACCGCCCGGTGAAGCCACGCCCGTGCAAACGTCCAGTGCCGGTTCACCGTCCGGTCCGACACTCCAATCGCCAACGCCGTCTGCTCCACACTCAACCCGGCGAAGAACCGCAGTTCAACCACGCGGGCCGCCTCCGGAGCCTCTCCCTCCAAGCGACGCAGCGCCGAATCGAACGACACGATTTCACCGGAATCTTCCGCCGCGGCGAGCTCAACCACCGACGCAAAGTCCACCCGTCGGGCCGACGGCCCCGGCGCGCCCTCCCGCCCGGCGGCGGTCTCACTACCCCTCCCCCCGCGTTTTTCTCGCCCGCGGCTTCGAGCGTGGTCCAGCAACACCCGCCGCATCGCCTCCGCCGCGGCGACGTAGAAGTGCGCGCGTCCCGCCCAAGGCACCTCACGAGGCCCTACCAGCTTCAAATACGCCTCGTGAACGAGGGCTGTCGCCGAAAGCGTGTGCCCCGATCGCTCGCTGACCAGACACAGCTGAGCAGCCTGCCGCAACTGGGCGTAGACCAGCGGCAGCAGTTGATCCGCCGCGGCCCGGTCGCCCGCCGCCGCGGCGTGCAGCAGCACCGTCGCCTCCGTGGAATGTGAACCTTCGTCCATCAAGGCCGGATGCTAAGCCCGTCCCAAACCCACCGCACGACGAACCCCCGTTCCCGGCATGTGACATCAGCACTGGGCCGTCGCCCAGCGTTCGGCCATCGGACCGCCTCGTGTGACCTGCCGTGGCCCCGATCACCCACTTCGCCTGAGACCCGTTGCCGCACTCTCAGGTGCATCCTGAATCGCGAGGCCCGCGCCCATCGCCCAGGGCGTGGACCGGTCAACCCGCAATCTCCGAGCCGGACTAATGTAGAGGCTGGCCGTTCGAGCCTTTGCGGATTGACACTTCTTGTCAGGAGCAGTCGCATGACGTACAGCAGTCTTTCCCGCCGCGTGTTCATGCAGCAGGCCGCCGCCGCGGGGGCGGTGGTGATGGGCATGCCCGCATTCGCGCGGCCCCGCCATGTCGATACCAAGCTCCGAGTCCTTTCGATGGGTGTCATCGGCACGATCGGCGGTGCGGACCGCCACAACATCGCCTCGCACCCGGGCGTTGAACTGGTGGGCCTGTGCGACATCCACGCCGAGTCGCTCGCGAAGGCGGCGCAGGAGCACCCCAGCGCCTTCACCTGCGAAGACTACCGCGAAGCCTTCGACAAGCATGGCGACAAGTTCGATGCCGTGATCGTGGCGACACCCGACCACTCCCACTGCAGCATCATGACGATGGCGCTGGCCCGCAACAAGCATCTCTACGCCCAGAAGCCCGTGGTGCAGCAGCTCGAAGAACTGGAGATCCTTGGCCGGGCGGTCGCCGCGAGGCCGAATCTGGTCACCCAGACCGGCGCGCAGCGCATCGAGCACAAGGCACGCCGCGCGGCGGTCGATATCCTGAAGAGCGGCGGCCTGGGCCGCGTCATCGAGGTCCACGTGACCTACGGCACCGGTGCTCTCGCTGGCGGCTTTTACTTCTCTGACGGAACGCTCGGCGAGCCTGCGCAGCCCCCCGCCGGATTCAACTACGACCTGTGGCTCAACGGCGTGCAGGAAGAACCCTGCCGTCCCAACATGGTGCAGCGTCAGTGGCGCAGCTGGTGGAACTTCGGCGGCGGCCAGATCGCCGACTGGGTCGTGCACCAGACCGACGTCCTCTTCTACGCCTTCCCCGAACTCACGAGCCCGATGCAGGTCTGCTCGCGCACTCCGACGCGCAAGATCGACCACTTCCACGCCGACCGCGTGCTCTCGACGCTCACCTATGCCGTCAGCGGCGACAAGTTCGCCAACTCCACCTGCAACTTCCACTTCTACGACACCGGCATGCAGCCCGATCGCGCCCAGGTGGGCGTGGGTGAAGGCAAGTGGCCAGGCGGCATTCTCACGATTGTCGTCTGCGAAGGCGGCACCCTCGTGCTCGCTCCCGAAGGCCCGCTGGAGATCTGGCGCGATGGCGCGATGACCGATGGCCTGCTTTGGCCCGGCCTCCCCACGTACGAAACATTCAACCACTGGCACGCGTGGGTCGACAAGGCTCTGGGCAAGGAGACACCGCACCTGTGGATGCCCGTTGCCACCGGCCTGCGCTGCACGGAACCTGGCCTGCTTGCCGTGAAGGCGGCCAAGTTCCCCGGCCAGGTGCTCAACTGGGACCGCGCCAAGCTGGCCTTCACCAATCATGAGGAAGCCACCAAGACGATCGTCCGCCGCGAGTATCGCAATGGCTTTGAGCCGATCCGGCTCTGAGGGCATTCTGGCGCGTAACAGACCTGCTCGGCGTTTGACTGGCACGTAGCAGCCCGGCTTTGCGGGCTGCTGCGTGCTTCCCACCCAACGCGCGAGCCAACGACGAGTGGCCGCGCCGTTCGGAAGTACGTCGTCATTTCGACACCACTGGTATGAAGCACGCAGTTGCCCAAAGCGGCAACGACGTGCCAGAAGAGTGCCCGGAGCGGCTCGCACGCGCCACTCAAGCCCAGCTCATGCGCGAGCACGCGGCCACCAGCGCTTCGCGAACCACAGCGACACGCTCACCAGCCCGATGAGCACCGGCACCTCGACCAGCGGGCCCACCACCGTCGCGAAAGCCACACCCGACGAGATGCCAAAGACCGAGATCGCCACAGCAATCGCCAACTCGAAGTTGTTGCCCGTCGCCGTGAACGCCAGCGTCGCACACCGTTCGTACTCAGCCCCCACCTTGCGGGCCATCACGAACGACACCAGGAACATGATCACAAAGTAGAGCACCAGCGGCACCGCAATCCGCAGGATGTCCAGAGGAGCCTCCACGATCCGCCCACCCTGCAGACTGAACATCACGATGATCGTCAGCAGCAGTGCCACCAGCGTCACCGGTGAAATACGGGGGAGAAACTGCTCCGTATACCACGCATCCCCCTTTGCCTTGCGGAGCACGAGCCGCGTCACCATGCCGGCAAGGAAGGGAATGCCAAGATAGATCATCACGCTCTGGAAGATGCTGCCCATGCTCACATCCACCACGGCACCTTCAAGCCCCACCCGCGGCGGCAGCCATGTCATGAAGAACCACGCGTACACCCCGAAGAAGAGCACCTGAAAGATGCTGTTGAATGCCACAAGGCCCGCCGCGTACTCGGGGCTGCCCTTCGCCAGGTCATTCCACACCAGCACCATCGCGATGCACCGCGCCAGCCCCACCATGATCAAACCGAGCATGTACTCGGGCCGATCATGCAGAAAGACCGCCGCGAGGCCGAACATGAGCAGTGGCCCCACCACCCAGTTCTGCACCAGCGACAGGAGCAGCACCTTCCAGTCGCGGAAGATCGTCGGCAACTGCTCGTACTTCACCTTTGCGAGCGGCGGGTACATCATCAGGATGAGCCCGATCGCCAGCGGAATGTTCGTCGTCCCCACCGTCACTGAATCCACGGCTTCTCGTACGCCCGGCACGAACCGGCCGATGGCAACTCCCGCCCCCATCGCCAGGAAGATCCAGAGCGTGAGATACCGATCCAGAAACCCCAGGCGACCCGTGGATTCCTGCCCGCATGCCGCGGCGTGATGTTCAGCGTTGTTCGATGTCATGGGGCTTTCTTTCCAATCAACTCATGCAGCGACGCCGCTCCAATTGGCGGAGTGGCGTGCCAGGGAACGATGAATGTGCGCTGTGCCTGCTGCGACCGCACCTGCTCGATCATCACGCGCTCGCCGCGTGCGCGGGCCTTGAGCAGCGGATCTGCGGTGACGGTCGCCGCGAGGCTGCTGTTGATGACCCACGCGTACGGTTCGATGCCCGCTCGCCGCAGATCGGCCTGAAGACGCGAAGCTTCGAGAACCGGCGTGTTTTCGGCGAGCGTGACGAGAATCACCTTGGTGTATGCCGCGTCCTGCAGTTTCATCATCGGCGTCGTGACACCCTTGACCATCGCTCCGTCATCGGCCGCCTGCGCATCGCCGGGCCGCAGGCGGCTCATCTGGCGCATCATCTCTCGGTGGTACGACCCCGTCGCATCCAGCAGGAGCAACGTGTGCCCCGTCGGTGCAGTGTCGATCACAACGAAACGCCGTTTGGCTTCGTTGAGCACTCGCGAGAACGCCCGGAAAACCGCCACTTCTTCGGTGCAGGGTGAACGCAGGTCCTCTTCAAGCAATGCCAGGCCCGCGGCATCCAGGTCCTTGGCGCTCGCCGCCAGAACACCATCGCGATAGGCCTTGGTTTCGGCCTGCGGATCAATGCGATCGACCGTGAGATTGGGAAGCGACGTTGCCCCCTCGCCGCCGACCGCTGCCGCGATGTGCGCAGCGGGATCGGTCGTGGTCAGATGCACCTCATGCCCGCGATGGGCCAGTTCCACCGCGATTGCCGCGGCGATTGTCGTCTTCCCTACGCCCCCCTTGCCCATCGTCATCACCGCCCCGTGTCCCATTGCTTCAATCTGATCGATCAGTTCAATCAGCGGCGGAAGATCCACTTCACGCGCGGAGGGAAGGTCACCGACTGGCTCATCCGTCAGCACCGGTTCATCCACAAGCAACGAGCGGATCGCGTCGAGCCCTACCAGATTGCGCCGCTTGAGGGCAATGATCGTCCGTGGGAGCGCCCGGATTCCACTGGGCATCGCCTCCATTGCCTCTTGCTGACGCTGCATCATCGCATCGGCGACCGCGTCTCCCGGCTTGATCGCCGCGAACACACCGTTCACGACCAATCGCTGATTCCTGAGCCCCAGCGACGCCAGTTCACCGCTGGTGCGGTCTGCTTCGCGCAGAGCGGTCTTCTCGGCTCGAGCGACGAGCACGAACGTGGTCAGTGCCGCATCGCCCAGCGCCGCGACGGCGGCTTCATACCGATCCTTCTGGGCATGAAGACCCGACAATGGACCCAGACACGAAGAACCGCTGCTGCTGGTGTTGAGAAAGGCTGACCACGCCGCGGGGAGCGCGAGAAGCCGGAGCGTGTGGCCTGTCGGTGCGGTGTCAAAGATGATGTGATCAAAGCGTTGAGCAATCTCATTGCTGGTGAGCAGCCCGGTGAACTCATCGAAGGCCGCGATCTCCACGGTGCATGAGCCCGAGAGCTGCTCTTCCATGTGCGCAACAGCATCCGCGGGCAGCAGCCCGCGATAGGGCCCTACGACGCGGTCGCGGTACGCCTTCGCCGCGGCTTCAGGATCGACATTCACCGCTTCGAGTCCGGGCACTCCCGGAACGCTCGTCGGCACGTTGCCCAGACGAATGCCAAAGACATCGTCCAGGTTGGAGGCCGGATCGGTGCTCACCAGCAGGACGCGCTTGCCCGTCTGCGCCATTGCCACCGCCGCGGCACAGGCCAGCGAGGTCTTTCCGACCCCTCCTTTGCCCGTGAAGAACACGTAGCGGGTCGGCGACGTGACGAAGTCCATTGAAGGTGCCATGGTGTTGTCCAGTGATGCCCGTCCGGGCATCGATGAGGCCAAACAGTCCCCCGCTCCCTCCGCCGCGTGCGCTGCGCTTCTCGAACCGGGGATGATGCTTCAGCAGCACTTGCCCGGCGCACAGCCGCAGCCGCCTGCACGAGGCATCGCCGCGGCGGCTGCCGAAACAAGCCCGAGCTTCGAGGCCAGGACCTCTCGTGAGGGATATTGGCGCTGCATCACGATCTGATCATCGACCATCACAATGGGCAGCGCGTTGGTCCCACCTGCACTCACCGCCGCCAGCACCGCGGGCTGGGTCACGAACTTGTCGGGCTGCTGCGAGAGCGTGAAGCGCTCCACGACCACACCCTGACCACGCAGCCACTGCAGGTCCGCCGCGAACTGCGCCAGCGCCACATCCGGCTCGGCGCCACATACACCCGAAGAACAGCACATTGGAGGATCGAACACTTTCACGGTTGCCATGAGATTCTCCTTGAAGCAGCACGGAATCATCTGGATTGGATCGACTCGGGAAGGGTGAGAATGAATGCTCGAATTTCATCACGAACACGCCGGTAATGCACCATCGCCTCTTCTTCGGTCGCAGCGCCCTTGGCCAGCCGCGGCGGATCGTCAAATCCCACATGCACCACCCGCGTCTTCGCGGCGAACACCGGGCATGATTCGTTGGCCGAATCGCAGACCGTCACCACGTAGTCGAACTCCACATTCAGATCCTGCGGACGCTTGCTGGAATGGCTGGTGATATCGACCCCGGCCTCCGCCATCGCGCGGATCGCCAGCGGGTTCATCCCGTGCGGATTGGTGCCCGCGGAATAGGCCTCGATCACATCGCCCTTGAGCGATCTGGCCCACCCCTCTGCCATCTGACTCCGGCACGAGTTGCCCGTGCACAGGAACATCACCCGCGGCTTTGCTTCAGCACTTGCCATTGCACTTTCCCTTTCCACACGCCTTGGCCTGATCAGCCGGACAGCATTCCTCGATCGCATCCGCCAGCGTCCGAAGCGTCCCACACAGATGCACATACCGAACGGCATACGAGACCGTCCGGCCAGTCTTCACTGACTCAAGCACGCCTGTACTGGCAAGCAACTTCAGATGCCGCGACACCACGGAGAGATCCACCGAGCAGCACTCGGCCACCTCGCCCACCGAGCAGGCCCGGCCGCACTTGATCATGCAGCCAAGCAGCCGTGCCCGCGTGGGATCGCACAGGGCCTTGAAGAGGTCCGGATCCAGCAGATCATCCACGGGCTTGCAGCACGACGACGCCTGCTTGGGCGTCATGGTTCGTTTCTTGCGTACTTGCGTCATGATGCAAGTATATCGCCCGCGGCAACCCGGAGCAACTTCTTTCGAACGAAACAAACAACGAGCTGCGCCGAACGGTGTCGCGTCGAGCAGGTGCGGCCCGGCGCTCTGGTCGTGCTGTACCACGCTGACCTGTCGCGGATTCACGCCAGGCGTGTCCACTTATGACGATGCGATCCGGATCACCCGTGACCGATGCCAGGGGTAGCCCCTAGAGTTCGGGCATGAGCGACAATCCCTGCCAGCCCGCCGTCGATCCCGTAGCCGCCCAGACTTCGGCCGTAGCCAAGCGCCTCAAGCAACTCATGCTTGAGGGCAAGGGCCACGAGGCCATGGTCGAGCTCTATGCCCCCGATGCTCGGCACATCGAGGCGATGGAGATGCCTGGCGGCCCCTACAAGCGCATCACTCAGGGCAAGGATGCTCTGCTCAAGATGAGCGAGCACTGGAACAAGACCACCCAGGTGCACGACGCTTCCGTGAGCACCCCGCGCGTCAACGGTGACCAGTTCACCTGCGAGATGATGATCGATGCGACCTCGACCGAAGGCCCCATGGCGGGGCAGCGAATGAAGATGGAAGAGACGTGCCTGTACACCGTCAAGAACGGCCTCATCACCGAGGCGAAGTTCTTCTACGGGTGCTGAAACCCCGTGGCGAGCCTGCCCCAGCCGCGACGCCCCCGCAGTTACGAAGGAGTTCTGATGAAGCGCCAAGATCGAGCGTGGATGGTTCTTGGTGCCTTGGCACTTGCATGCGCCGCGGCAGGCTGGATGAGCCGCCCGTCGCCGACGGTCGACATGGCGGCCGCAGCATCCGTATTCCTGGACTCTCTCCCGCCGCCGCTGCGAGCCAAAGCGCAGCTCCCTTTCGAATCCGCCTCGCGAACCGACTGGCACTACATTCCGCGCGACCGAAGCGGCCTTGAGTTCTCGCAGATGGATGCCCCACAGCGCACCGCAGCACGCGCCCTGATGCATCGCACCCTCTCCTCGCAAGGCGCCGGCAAAGTCGAAC
The DNA here is from genome assembly GCA_044371005.1 of Phycisphaerales bacterium. Classification (GTDB taxonomy): domain Bacteria; phylum Planctomycetota; class Phycisphaerae; order Phycisphaerales; family UBA1924; genus UBA2402. The sequence goes on from JBILUL010000023.1 coordinate 22,858, forward strand.
AGATCATGCAGCTGGATAGCGTGCTTCGTGACCTTGAACAGGGCAGCGGCCCGCGGCGTGATCCCCTTGCATTCAGCATGACCATCTTCGGCACCCCCGGCACTTCGCCTTGGGGCTGGAAACTCGAAGGCCACCACATTTCGCTCAACTTCACAGGCACCGGCGAGCAACTTGCCACCACCCCGGCCTTTCTTGGTGCCAACCCAGCGACCGTCCGGTCCGGCGACCGCGCCGGCACAAGGGTGCTCGCGGCTGAGGAAGATCTGGGCCGGGCCCTGTTGCGTTCACTCTCGCCGGAGCAGCACGCTCAGGCAGTGGTCTCACCCACCGCACCCGGTGACATCCTCGCGTCTCCTGGCCGTTCACCTGATGACGTGGACAACTCCGGGCTCCGTGTCGCGATGATGACACCGCCGCAGCGAGCACTGGTTGAACAACTCCTGCGTGAGTATGCGGGCAACCTGCGGTATGAGCTGGCCGAACAGGAACTCGCGCGGATTCACGCCGCGGGGCTGGATGACATCCGTTTCGCGTGGATGGGCAGTGACAAGGCGGGGGAAGGCCACTACTACCGCCTGAGCGGCCCCACCTTCATCATCGAGTACGACAACACGCAGAACAACGCCAACCACGTGCACACGGTGTGGCGCGATCGAACCCGCGACTTCGGCCGCGATCTGCTCAAGGAACACCTTGAACACGATCACCAGCACGCGCCACACAAAGAGTCGCACCCCTGATGGTTCACCCATCGCCTCACCCAGCACCGGCAACCATCGCCCGAGTTGAGGCCCGCATCATCGCCGCGAGCTCCGCCGCGGTACACACCGGCGTTGGCGCCTCGAGCCACGCCCGCAGCAGCCCCAGCTGCGCGCAGGCAATCTGAGCGCCAAGCAGCCACACCATCGCCCCACGATCACTTGATCGGAGGCGAGACAACTCGTCGACCACCAGATCCTGAAGTGCCTGCTCCAACTGCACACGGGCCTCGCCCTCAAGCATGGCCATCGCCGCGGCTTTCTGTTCCCGCACATCCTCGATCACTGCGATGACGCCCAAGCCGCCTCCCGCATCACCGTCGCCGGGCTCCTCCCTCACGAGCTGCGCCATGGGCTCGAGAATTACCCGCACCGCACTGCGCAGCACATCGTCCTTGTGTCCAAAGTGCTCATAAAATGTTGAACGGCCGACACCGGCCCGATTCGCGAGCTCCGCCACGCTGATGTCGCTGTAGCGACGTCGCAGCACCAGGCGATTGAAGGATTCGATGATCCAATCACGTGTCTGCCTGGTTCGTGTCTTTGCCGGTTTGTGCGGGTCTGCTGCCATGAGACTTGTTCCAGACACTGTATCACTTCTGTCCGGATCCTCCCCGCCGCACTGGACCTGGCACCTCCACGCACCAATCCTCACCTCATGACGCACGACCACACCGCGCCGCAGTGCCCCTCCGCCTCCGACCCACCAGGCAGTTCCAGCCGCTCCGCAGGCATCGTGCTCATCACTGTCGCTGCGTGCGAAATCCTCTTCATGGCCATGCACCCCACCAGCAGTGCGCACGATGTCGCGAGCTTCGCCACTGAAGCCTCCAGAGGCATCCCCGGCAACGCCATGGTCCACGGCATTCTCATCACCCTGCTGCTGATCATGTCTGCTGCCTACGTCAGCTTCGCTCAGTTCCTGGGATGTTCGCGACTGCTGGTCCGTACCGGCCTGGTCGCTTTCCTTGCCGCCAGCGCATGCGGCATCGTGGCCGGCCTCATCAACGGCTTCATCGTCCCCGCCACCGCTGCGGCATTCGCCGGTGCCGATCAGTCCACCACCAGCGCGCTCATCCCGGTACTTCGCCTGTGCCGCGAAGCCAATGGAGTCTGTGCCAAGGCAGACGTCGTCTGGGCATCGGCCGCGATCCTTCTCTGGTCGATCGCGTTGCTGCGTCAACGCGGCATTGCCACTGCCGCGGGCATCATCGGCATCATCTGCGGGTGTATCCCATTGGCATTGCTGGCAACCGGCCAACTACCCATGAGTGTCCGGGGATTCGGCACCTTCGTGCTGCTCCAGGGCATCTTTGCGGCCGCCGCGGGTGTGGTGCTGGTCCGCAGGAGTTGAGACGAGGGTGTGTACTGGCCAGCGGCTCGAGCCCAGATACAGTCAGCCATGGAACAGCCGAAGGTCGATTTGGAAGCCTATTTTACACGAATCGGGTTCGCACGGCCCGCAGGGGCTGAGCCGTTGCATCTGCCCCGCACACTTCAAGTGCTCCGTGACATCCAGTTCGCCCACGCCTGCAGCGTGCCGTTTGAGAATCTCGATGTGCTCCTGCACCCCTCACGGGGCATCTCGCTTGATCCCGCCGCCATTGAATCGAAGATCGTGACCCACCGCCGCGGCGGGTACTGCTTTGAACAAAACGGTCTCCTGATCGCGGTTCTCGGTCAGCTCGGATTCGAAGTCACCCCGCTCTCGGCCCGCGTTCGACTCGCCCGGCCACGCGAGCTCACACCGCCGCGTACACACCTCTTCGGCCGCGTGCTGCTCGATGGTGTGCCGTACATGGTCGATGTTGGTGTCGGCAGTGCATCTCCGACCGCTCCGCTGCGCATGGATACCGACCAGGCCCAGGAGACGCCGCACGATACGCGCCGCATCATCAAGGGTGAGCACGAATTTGCACGCTCATGGTTCCACCAGATGCTGATCGAGGGTGAATGGTGCGATGTCCATGAGTTCACCGGCGAACAGATGTTCCCGATCGACCGCGAAGTGGCCAACTGGTGGACCAGCACCAACCCGAACGCGAAGTTCCGCCACAACATCATGGCGGCCCTGGCCCGGCCCGATGGAACGCGCGTCACGCTCAACACGCGCGAGTTCTTCCATCGCAGCTACCGCGGCGGCCGATCAGAGGTGATTGAACAGCGGACCATCGCCTCTCGCGCAGAGCTCCACAGCATCCTGCACGAGCAGTTCGGACTGGCGATGCCACATGATGCCGTGTATGGCGTCGATGGGCTTTGAGACTTCTCGCGATGACCGATCGCTCATGACCCGCACATGATGAACGGGAAGCAGGGCCAGGAGATGACTGAGCACCTCACCTGGCCTCCGACCTTGTTCCCTTCTTGTATCCTGTCCATCCTGTCTATCCATGTTCTCTCTTTTTCGCCAAGAGAAGGAAACATGGATGGACAGGATGGACAGGATGAGGAAAGAGGCAGAGCAAGACCCTTCAGGGAGGAGAGGGGGGGGGAGGCTCGTTCGCGGTCCCGACATGACGCGGCGAGCAGCACACAGGTGCCCAAATGTCGAGCGTTATGTCGCTCAGGGCGTTTTCGACGCAGCGCCCGCTCCTGAAACCTGCGCCTTGTACACGTTCACGCCGATCGCATACGCCACGACTTCCTCGGGTGTGCGAACCAGCCGGATCTTGTTCACCGCATTTCCGAACGACACCTTGCTCCAGGTCTTTCCGCCGTCCGTGGTGCCGAAGCCTCCTGGCATGGCGCCGATCCATCCGGTCTGTTCATCGAGGAAGGCGATGCCGAACTCGCGCACCTTGTGATCATCCACCAGCGGAATCTCCGACCAGGTGCGTCCACCATCCACCGTCTTGGCGACGAAGCGCTTCGACGCTTCGGTGTCGGGGTTGTACGACTGGATCGTGCAGTAGCCTGTTTTCTTGGTCGGGAAGGAGAACTTCCAGGTTGTTTCGAAGGGGCGGTTGGACCGGTACACCTCCTGCCACGTGGCACCGCCATCCTGCGTTGCAAGGATGAGTGCGTGGGCCGATGCCAGATCAGCACTGGTGGCCGAAGCGATGAAGCCGTGCTGCTCGTCGATGAACTTGACGTCGAAGGCCATCGCCGCGGGTTCGGGAATGGTGCCCTGCTTCCACGTCTTGCCCATATCATCTGACCAGATGTACGCGACCGGACCGCCGACGCGTCCGACGCCGATGATCCGAGGCTTGTGGTCGAGTTTTCCAGCGTTGATGAAGGGCACTTGCACGATCTCAATCGCGCAGAGGCCCACGACAGGAGGGCCATCGATGGCGGTCACCGGCGTCCAGGTCGCGCCTCCATCCTCGGTGCGATAGAGCGGTACGTTGTCAGTCACGCCCGGAAAGTACCCCGGCCCGATGTTGCCGATGACGCCGACCTTCTCATCGAAGAACGCAAGGCACCGCACAAACGTGCCTTTCTGCTCCCACTGCTTCACCCAGGTCTCGCCGCCATCGGTCGTGTGGAAGACCTTGCCCGCGCCATTCCCATACCAACCCACGCGTGGGTTGACGAAGAAAATGTCATCCTGCTTGCCCTGATAGGGCTCGGTCTTGAGCTGCTTCCATGCGGGGAGTGCACTCGCGCCGGTCGCTGTCGCAACCGGAGCTTCCGCAGCAGGAGCGGTCTGCGCGGCAGTCGAAGCGGCGGCCTTGCTGGCACGGCCTTCCACACCGGCAATCCACGAGAGGACCTGCTCCGGGAGCGTGGCATCCCACTGTCCCGCGCCCATCGCCCCGATGCTCTGCTCGAAGGACTCATGGGTCGTGAAGGCGTGGTCCGCCGCGGGCATGACCAGAAGCGTGCCGGCTCCGGCAGTCCTGGCATTCACGATGTCGACGATCTTCTGATGATCGGCCTTGGAAGCGACCCAGTCGAACTCGCCCCAGATGGCAAGCACGCTTCCCTTGGAATCCTGCCACCCGCCTGCAATATTGAGGTCCTGCAACTGGTGATAGAACGACATGTGACGCGTCGCCATGTGCGTCTCGTCAAGCATCAGACCCTGCGTCGGCTGGCGGAGTTCAGGCCACCGTGCCCACACGTCTCCAAGCGTCTTCTTCTCGAGCAGGATCATCGAACTGGACTTTGCCTCTGCCTGCACAGCCTCCGTGATCTGCGCTTCGGTCACGCCCGGCTGGAATGCTGACTGCCTGCGCACATTCTCAAGTTGATACTCAAACCAGGTTCGCGCGAGCGTGCCGTAGACGATCGAGCCCCGAACCTTGCCGCCCGAGGCGAGATACGGCATCATGACGCCGCCCATCGAGTGCCCGAAGAGGTAGATCCGGTTCGGGTCAACACCTGGGAGCGATGCGAGTTGCTCCAGCGCCGCCTGATATCCCTTGAGTTCAGTATCGAAGTCGATCTCGCTGCACGGCGGTCCCTGGCTGTCGCCCAGCCCAGGCTTGTCGACCCGCATCGTCACGAAGCCAGCCTTGGCCATCGCATGCACCAAGCGAGTATCGACCACATCGGGCCGCTCGGGCCGATCGATCGAGTCGCACATCATGCCCTGCACGAAGAAGAAGGCCGGCGCCTTGCCCCCCACTGCCAGCGGCGATGCCGCGGGTTCGGAGATGATCGTCCGGAGTCGATACCCCGCGGGCACGCGCACCGAGTCGTATCGCACCACGCTGCCCTCGATGAACTCGGTTGCGGCTCTCGCGGTGACCTTGAGCGTCACCTCTTCAGCTGCACCACGCTGAACCACGACTTCCGCGGCGTCACCGGGCTTGACCTTGCGCATCTGTGCGGACATCTCTTCACGCGAAGCCACCGCGACACCACTGACCTTGATGATGCGGTCTCCCTCCTTCATCCCCGCCGCCTCCGCGGCAGACCCGCCAACCACACCCGTCACTTCGAGGCCGCCGCCCTGCACCAGCCGCACGCCGATAGGCCCCGGCCTGCGAGCAAGCGGGCCCTCATCGCCGGCGGACTGCCCCGCAGCAAGACCGGCTCCCATCAACACTGACAACACACCCAAGATGATCTTCTTCATGACACAACCTTTGAGTACTTCACCACACTTGCCACACTGACGTTCAGCACGCCCAACAGCAAACTCGATCCATGGATGACGCTCGCGCCCGATTCAGTCGGTCTTTTTCTTCTTTTTCGCTGCCGCGTTCCCGGCAGCACCGCGTCGGCGCACCACCGGACAGGCCACCGTGATCGACAGATACAAAGTCCCCTCCCGCTGCTTCTTCCCCCGATCCATCAGTGCTTTGATGGCTCGAAGATGCCCGCGGAGTTCCTCATACATTGCAGGCGTCAGGCGACCCAGCTCGTAGGTCATCGAGAGATTCCTGCCCTCAGGTCGCGTCACCAGAATCTGCGCTGCCGCCGCGTCCCGAACCGTTCTGGACATCGATTTAAGCAACGCCGACGCCGTCCGATACCCCACCTTGTTCTCAAGCCGCGGGGTCGCTGTGGAAAAATCAGGCTGCATGTCCGGAGCCACCATCGAATAGACACGCTCCACGTGCCTGCCAGCCCGCCGCGGCTCACCCTCCACCACCACCCCGGCCCGCTCCAGCATGGCCACGTGCCGATACAAGGTGTCGGCGGGACGATCGATCACCTCGGCAATCTCTGCAATTGAGGCCTCCCCCAGCATCGTCAACGCCTGCGCGATCTCGGAACGCACCGGGGCCATCATGGTGAGCCACGCCGCAGGGGTGCACAATGGTGCCGCTTGCTTTCGTCTCATGCCCGGGATCATACCAGCCATTCGGATCTACCATTGTCTTTTTGTCACAATTGACAATGATTGGTGTTTCTAGACCCCACACCCCGGGAGGGCCCCGTCCCGCTGTTCCCCCGCTGGCAGCCGCAACGGCCATGCACGCGGCGGCTCTACCATGGTCCCGAAAGGACTCCGTATGATCCAACGCACGACCGCAACCGCCATCATCAGCCTCGCCACTCTGCTTGGTGGCTGCGCGTCCCGACCGGTCTCACAACTCACCCCGCAGGAACGCGCCGCGGTGCTCGAGATCGCCCAGGCGATCGATTCCACGAAGCTGCCTGATGCAATCGTGACACCCGTTGCCAGGACCCAGAATGTCCTCGTGCCGGTGGGGAAAGGTGCGGTCAACTGCCGCATCTACCACCCGCTCCACGATGAACGCCGCGGCACCATCGTGCTCATCCACGGTGGAGCCTTCGTCGGCGGTTCGGTTGACTATCACGACAACATGGCACGCGCCATCTGCAACGCTGCACAGGCCGGAGTCATCTCCATTGACTATTCCCGAGCGCCCGATGTCATGTTCCCCGTGCAGCTCGATCAGATCCACGCCGTCATCGCGTGGCTCAGTTCACCATCGGCGGCCAGTGCTGGGCTTCAAGGTCGCACGCTGGCACTTTGCGGCGACAGTGCGGGGCGCAATCTCGCAGCGGTCATCGCCCGCGAATGGACTTCTTCCAACGGCACACTGGCTCTGGTTGCGCTGATCAATCCAGTCGTTGATGCGACCAGCTCCAACGTCAAGGATCCTGAAACACTTGGCTTCACGCAGCTTATGGCCAAGGCGTATCTGCCGGCTGGAGTCAATCCCACGTCACCACGGGTGTCGCCACTGCTGCACCCTGTCCCGGAAAGGCACGCTCCCGCATTTCTGGCCATTGGCGATGACGACCCCTGGCGCCCGGAGCAGGAGCAGTACGCGGCGAAGCTCATGGCCGCTGGCGTCAAGCTCGAGGTCCGGCATGTCCACACTGGTCATCTCGGACCGGATGGTGCGCAGGCAACCCCGCTCGCCATGCCCACACTTATGGAGGCCGGCCAGGCCATCCGACGTGCTTTCGGAGCAGTCAGTGTGGGTGGAGTCTTCACAAACGCTTCTGCGCCCAACAGCCGTTCCGCATTGCATGCTCAACCCTGACGCCGCCTTGTGCTCGGGCCCCGACCATTGCCGGCCTTGTGCGAATCGACCGGTTCGCGGCACGGGCTGCGGTCGATCGGCTCAAGCAGATCCGCATACCCCAACCTCGTTGCGAAACACCCAACGCCCCCCCCGAAGGATCACGTCCGATGCTGATGAAGACTCCACACGACGGTTCTCGTCATTCCGATTCTGGTCAGTCGCTTGCGGCCTTTGCCGATGAGTTTCTGGTGCGTTGTCCTGGGTGTGATCAGCGTGCGGCGGTGCGAAGAACGGGGGGCACTGTCGTGGCGGACAAGCCCGTAGTCTTTCGCCTGATCTGTACGAGCTGCGGTCGGTCCAATGAACGATCATTTGATGCCGGGGAATGGGAAGCGCTCTGTTACGTGCTCGGCGACGCGGGCTCACCACGCACGTTTCTGCCGGTTGATGCCGTCTTTGGCTGTCAACTTTGGCTGATCACGCCATGCCGCGGGCACTGTCTGTGGTTTCTCAATACTCGGCATCTTGAAGAAGTGGCCCGCTACATCGCAGCGACTCACCGGCAGCGGCACGGTTCGACCAATCGAAGCATGATCAGCCGCCTCCCGCACTGGATGATCAATGCACGAGCTCGCAAGGATGTGCTGGCAGCGATCAATCGGCTTCGCGGGTCCTGAGCTTCCTGCCAGGCGAGTTACGGCATACTCGCCACGGCGTCGCCGCGATCGCTCATGCGTTCGCAAATACGGAGACACGCACCATGTGTCCATCCAGATGCCGCAGATGAAACTCGCGCACACCCCAAGGCTCCGTCGTCGGAGGCATGGTGACCGTGCAACCCCGCTTCACGCAGTCCGCGTGCATCGTTTCGAGTGCGTCGATCGAATCGAGCCACCAACTCATCCAGACGCCATCGGTCTGATCGTCACCTGGCCATGCGGGCATGATCGTGCCGCGTGACCCTTGGCCGCCCTGGCAGAGGAAGATCTGCGAGCAGTGCTCGTGCCCCTTTGCGTCCGTATGGGTGGCGACGATGCCGGCAAAGTTCGCCTCGCCGTTGGCATTGCGATCCTGGGCGTGCAGGATCATCCCGGACTGGTTGTAGGTGAAGCCGCGTTTCCACCCCAGCGGCTCGAACCAGGCAAGACTCTCGGGAACGTTGCTGACGTTGAGAATGGGCGTGATGCCGGTGATGGCCATGAGGCCGCATCGTACGACCCAAGTCGCGTCGGCTTTGCTGCCGCGTGCCTGGCGTCGCTCAGCCCTGTGCCGTCACTGGCCTTGCAAACCCCACCGTGTTGCCCGCGGGATCAAGCACGAAGAGCTCCTCGACGCCGTAGGGAGCAACACGGCGCGGACAGACGATCGGTGCCGCTCCGATGGCCGCGGCGACGTCATCAAGATCCGCGACGTCCAGATAGAGGCACACGGGCCCAGCGCGGAGGTGCCTCCCAGAATCACCGGCCTGCGCAGCCTCCAGCGTCTGGAACATCAACTCGATCGTGCCGTGAACGAGCATGACGAACCCGAGCCTGTCACCGTGGGGCATGTCAGCGACCTTCACGAACCCCAACGCGTCGACGTAGAAAGGCAGCAGCGGTTCGATGCGATCCACGATGACCACGGGCGTGAGCTTCTGAAACACTGGTGCGGGCATGGGCGGGCTCCTTTGCGACGAAATCCAAACACTTTCCAAGCATACACACACCTAACGCCGCCAACTCGCCTCAGCCCCCCCGGAAGAACCCAATCACGACATTCCCGGGGATTCTCTAGCCCCAAACCCCCGAAGAACGCTGAGAATGACGCTTGATCGCCAAGACCGGAACGCCGCAGGGCGACGGCAATGTCGGACGATTCAAAATCGGATTTTGAATTAGCCGAGGGCCGGATCCGGAACTCACAGAATGACCGACCTCGATCTCACCCCATTCCAGCGAAGAAGGCAGCACGCGAGTCCCCGGCCGTGACATTGACTCGTGATCGCCGCTCGTGGGTGGCCGAGCCCTGGTGCTGCGTGCAAGGGACACGTTGCCGTCAACCCCGGCTCTCAGATCAGGGGCCTTCAGCACCTTCTGCGCCACGGTGCTGAACGCACCGCGTTCTGCTTGGTGCTGAAGGCACCGGATAAAATAGCCGGCAGCAAGCAGCGCTTCGCTGCGCGGCTGCCGGGCACCATCGCGACAACGCGGCAGGCCCTGAAGGGGCCACGTTGACGTCAGCCCCGAACCAATCGCCCTCCTTCAGAGGGCTTATTGCATCTCGCTCGCTTCCGGGGGCCGCGCGGCTCAAAGCCGCCGCTTGCCCCCGGCTAATAAATCTGTTGCCTTCAGCACCTTCTTCGCCACGGTACTGAAGGCATCGCGTTCTGCCTAGTGCCGAAATCACAGAGTAAAGCAGCCGGCCGCAAGCAGCGAGCTTCGCTGCGCCGCCGCCGGTCCGCACGCCACACCTCATGGCGTATGAGAGAGGCCGATGACAATCAGTCACGGACCCACTCGCGGCCTCATGCAGCCCAGCGCCATGACGATCCGCGGCTCATTGACCACCCGCGACGATCTCTCTTTGGCACTTTGCAAAGATCATCGCCAAGCTTTGCGGCAAGAGCTCGCGTGCTCCACCACGTTCGCCGCCGCGCCACCCATCTTTGCTTCCACGAACACCTCCCGCGTCCAGTCGATACAGTTCCACAATGCCCGGACCCATCACCCCGCTCCTCCTGGGAGCAGCCGCCCACAATCTGCCCTTGCTCACGACGCTCGCCGCAGCCTTCGCGGCGGCTTGGATCCTGGGTCTGGCCACCCAGCGCCTTGGCCTCTCCCCCATCGTCGGCTATCTGCTCGCGGGCGTCGCCATCGGCCCCTACACCCCCGGGTTCATGGGTGATGTGGGCCTTGCTCAGCAGCTTGCCGAAGTCGGCGTCATCCTCCTCATGTTCGGCGTGGGCCTGCACTTTCACCTCAAGGACCTCTGGGCTGTGCGCTGGGTCGCCCTCCCGGGGGCCATCGGTCAGAGCCTGGTCGCCACCATCGCCACCGCGGCGGTCTTTCACTCATTTGGCTGGAGCATCTCTTCAGGCGTCGTGCTGGGAATGGCGATGGCGGTCGCCAGCACCGTCGTCCTCCTGCGGGTCCTGATGGATCAAGGCATGCTCAACACCAGCCACGGCCATGTCGCGGTCGGTTGGCTGATCGTCGAAGACATCCTCACCGTCCTCGCGCTTGTTCTGGTTCCGATCTTCGGCTCGACTCCGGAGGCCTCAACGTCCAATGCGGGGACATTCTCAGGAATCGCCACGGTGGGCATCGCCCTCCTCAAGATGGTCGCGCTCGTCCTCACGGTGCTCGTGGCCGGATCGCGGGTCGTCCCCTGGATCCTGACGCAGGTCGCCAAACTCCGCTCATCAGAACTCTTCACGCTCACCGTGCTGGTTCTCTCCGTCACCATCGCGGTCGCCTCCGCATCCGTCTTTGGAACCTCGGTCGCCCTTGGCGCGTTCCTCGCGGGCATCGTCGTCGCTCAATCACCCGTGAGTCATCAGGCCGCCGCGGATGCGCTGCCCATGCGAGATGCCTTCGCGGTGCTCTTCTTCGTCTCGGTGGGCATGCTCTTTGACCCCTCGTTTGTCGTCGCCAACCCCGGGCTCGTCGCCGCGGGCCTCGCGGTGGTGCTCCTCTTCAAGCCCCTCGCCGCATTGGCCATTGTCGCCATCTGCGGCTACCCCGTACGCACCGCGCTGACGGTGGCCGTGGGTTTGTCCCAGATCGGCGAGTTCTCCTTCATCCTCGCGCAAGTCGGCCGCGAAAGCGGCCTGCTGCCTGAAGCAGGAATGCAGGTACTCGTTGCCACCGCCATGATCTCCATCACGGTCAACCCGCTGCTCTTCCGTCGGCTCGATCTCCTTGAACGCATGGTCGAGGCCATCGCACCGCTGCACCGCGTGCTGAGCGCACGTCATACGCGGCGTACTCGAGAGCTCAATGCGAGCGCCGCCGCCAGCATTGCCGAAACGCAACGCCCCCTCGCGGTCATCGTTGGCTACGGCCCCGTGGGCCGACTCGTCGATGCAATGCTCCGCGACGCCGGAATGCAGACCAGCGTGATCGACATGAACATCGACACCGTCCACTCCCTGACCAAAGCCGGACGACTGGCCATCTACGGCGATGCCACGCGCGCAGAGGTGCTCGATCAGGCCGGCATCCGCAAGGCCATCCACCTGATCGTCTCTCTGCCGCACCCGGACGGTCGCTGCCCACTGGTCATGCTCGCCAAAGAACTCAACCCAACCATCACGATCACCGTGCGGGCCCGCTACCTCGCCGAGCGTGAACCGCTCTTGAACGCCGGCGCCGACAAGGTCGTCTTTGAGGAAGGGGAGGCAGGCATCGCGCTCGCACGCCACGTCCTTGAACAACGCGGCATCGAACCAGTCCAGATCGAAAAGCTGCTCACCGCCGTACGCGAGGTCTGGGGGATGCAGCGCTGAGTCGCCCAGCCTCTCAGAGTTTGACACCACACGCGACGATCGACAAAGCACACCCCGATTCATCGACCACACCTGGGTGCTTCTGATGGAGAGGTGGACCATCGCCCATTGCCAGCATTCACGCCGTGGGCAATGGCAGAGAGTGCAGTTGCCTGGCCAGCCAACTGCATCACACTCGTCGTAGCCGGTGCGCTACCCGGGAACGCCCATCGTCGACACCGAATGATCCGTCCACCACGCTGGGTCGACGTGATCCACGCGCATCCCATACCCTCACCCAGTCATGCGTACGCACCATCTGCCCCTGATCGCATACATGCGCTCCCAGCGTGCATTCCTTGCGCTTCTGCTCTTCACCGTCACGAGCTTCGCACTCCCCGGCTGCGATGCCAAGACCGCGCCCACACCCGCCACCACGCTCCGCGTACTCGCCGCATCATCGCTCACCGGTGCCTGCACCGACATCGCCGCAGCCTTCGAAGCGGCCAACCCCGGCACCACCATCACACTGAGCTTCGGCGGCTCGAATCAGCTCCGCACCCAGCTTGAAAACGGCAGCCCCGGTGATGTCTTCATCTCCGCCGACACCGCCCAGATGGACGCCGCCGCCAGCTCGAAGGTCATTGATGCATCCACACGACGCACCGTCGGCTTCAACACGCTCGCGCTCATCACGCCCCGCGCGAACCCCGCCAACATCACCGGCTTGGCCGACCTCGCCCGCCCCGGATTGAAACTCATCGCCGCCGACAAAGCAGTTCCCGCCGGCGCGTACACCCGTCGCCTCCTCGAAAGCGCCCGCCGCACCATGGGCGATGCGACCATCGCTGCCATCGAAGCCAACATCGTCTCATTCGAGGAGAACGCCGCTGGTGTCGTCGCCAAGGTCGCCCTCAACGAGGCGGATGCCGGGTTTGCCTACGCCAGCGACGCCGCCGGCGGCAACGGCCCCAAACTCCTCGTCATCCCGCTCCCCGTCGATCTTCAGCAGCGCGCCGAGTACTCCGCGGCAGTCACCACTCGCACGGCCGCCGCGCCAGAGGCCGCCCGCTTCATCGCGTTCCTCACCTCGCCGGATGCCGCCAAACTGCTCGCGAAGCGAGGCTTCACACCCTCGCCCTCGCCTTGAGAATTGGACCAGCGGCCCGAACCCGACTCAATCAAAGAGCAGCATGAAGTACGCAGCGAACAGCAGCAGGTGCACCGCACCAAGCAACAGGTTCGTCCGCGGCAGTGAGAAAGTCAGCGTCGCCGTGACCAGCGTCAGCACCAGCATGATCATCTCTGCAGGCTCCAACCCCAGCACAAGCTGCCGGTGCGTCGTGAGCGAGATTGCAATCACCAGGGGAATCGTCAGCCCGATCGACGCCAGCACCGATCCCAGCAGCACGTTCACTGAACGCTGAAGCCGATTGTCTCTGGCCGCCTTGATCGCCGCGATCGACTCGGGTGTCAGCACCAGCACCGCCATGATGAACCCACCCAACGCCACCGGCGCGCCCAGTTTGCCCACCACCGCATCCAGCGGCATCGACATCTGCTTGGCCAGCAGCACCAGCGGCAGTCCATACGCCAACAGCATGGCGCCGTGATACCACGACGAAGCACCCGCGTGATCCGCGGGCAGTTCCGCCTTCGCATCGGCCTTCGCCTCCGCCGCTTCCGCCGGTGCCATGAAGAAGCCCTTGTGGCGCCCATTCTGCACCACCAGGAAGATCGCGTAGATGGCCACTGACATGATCGAGAGGAACACCATCTGGAAATTCGACAGCGTCGGGCCTGGCGTGGTCTTCGTGAAGTTGGGCAGCACCAGCCCCAGCACCGTCAGCGGCAGAATCATCACCAGGAACGCGTTCGCGCTCTGCAGGTTGTACGTCTGCTCCCGGTGCCGCAACCCACCCACCAGCAGCGCCAAACCCATGAAGCCGTTGAGCACCAGCATCACGACTGCGAACATCGTGTCGCGTGCCAGCGTGGGCTTCTCCTCGCCCGTTGACATCACGAACCCCACCATCGCCACCTCAAGCCCCGTCACGGCGAGCGTGAGCAGGAGCGTGCCCGCTGGTTCGCCGAGCCGGTGCGCGAGCACATCCGCGTGCCGCACAATCGCGACTGCCGCGGCGAGGATCACCGCGCACAACACCGTCAGCAGCGCAATCAACGCCCCTGGCGAGTCCAGATAGCCCGTGATGACCCCCTTGCCGAGCATCACCGTCGTCAACGTCACCACCGCGAGTGGCAACGGCCATTCCCGCCGCCAACCCGCGGCATTCCCATGCGTCACAGTGCCCAAGCTTCAAACTCCTGATCTCAACCGCCGCAGGACGCCGGCTCAGTTCGACCCGGCCTCGCGGCGGTGCGGCCCAGTATACGCGCCAGTGCCCGATCGACCGCGCCTCGCCGCTTTAGGATCCACCCCGAGCCCTTTCGCTCGCGCCGCGCCCCACACCGTGGGCGACGCAATACGCAGCGCCCGGCCACAGTGCCCGTCCATCGATGCCTCGCTTGCCCGCGTTGCACGACCGCCGGTCTGCATCGCCCGCCTGCTCGAACCGATCCTGCGCAACACGGTACGTGCACGGTTGCACGCCAATCGAGCACTCCCGCTCCGGGCCGTTGCAGGCAACGACCTCTTTGGTGAAGGCGCAGCGAGAGTCTCGCTGGCGTGGTACGTGCCCAAACCGCGGGAATCGCCACCGCCGCAGATCGAGCACCGGCTTGCACGGGCAGGGAAAGGGCCGATGCAGTGCTGGAGGCACGATCAGTCGGCGCTGGATCGCACCGGTTCACCGGCAGCCGCGGGGGGCTGGAAGGCTTCTGGATGAATCAGCTTTCCACGCTGATCACCCGCTTTGTCGACCGTGTTTGGAATCCGATTCTTGCGAGCCCAGGCATCATGACGGATGCCCGTCACCTGCCACGACACCTTCAGATTGCCCGGCGTGCTCTTGATGGAGAAGGTGTTGCCCTCCACCTCACGCGTCACCCGCACGAAGTGCACATCCGGCACCTCCTCGCCGATCACTGTCAGCTGGTAGCGGAACTCCTGATTGAGTGCTTCGAAGTAGTCGGGCAGCTGGATCGTCGCGCGGCCATCTGCACCGGTAACGACATTCCCGTTGTAGATGTTCATCATGTCGGGAGATTCAACAAACGAGTGGTACAGCAGTTTGTTCTGCGGATCAAGCGGGTGATCGATCTTGAAGGAACCGCCGCCCTTGGAGAGCGAGCCGACCACATCGACATCTCCAAAGACATGCATGCCCCTCGCCGGAGCAAGTGCGTTGCTGCCGACGGTAACGCCGCCGTCATTGGCCACACGGAACATCGGGCTGCCACCCGAGTTCATCGACATCAGATACATCGTGTCGGTGGCATTGATCGCCACATGCGAGAAGTTCAGCCCAGGTTCGTTCGAACCGGGCCCGATCCACAGGTCTGGCTCATCCGACAGCGAAAGGTCATTGCCGCGGAGCACGATGTTGCCGTCCACCAGCATTCCGCTCTCGGGCGGATTGCCGCTGAGCCCGCCGATGACCACGCCTTCATCGCGCACCGTCAGCGTGTTGCTGCCATCGATCTGCACACGCATCGCCGGTTCTCCGACCTGCGCGTTCACGTGAAGCCTCGCCGTGGGCACCTCTGTCCCGAGGCCCAACTGGCCCGCCTGATCCATGAACAAGGACGGACTCCCATTGATCGTTGCACGCATCACCGGCTCGTTCCCGGCTGACGCCAGATGCAGCAGTGCCGACGGCGATGCAGTCCCGATCCCCACGCGGCTTGAGAAATACGCCCGTCCGACGAAGTAACCCGCCCAACCCGCTGGCGAAGTCACCGAGCCGAAGACGCCCATCGTGGCGCCCGTCGCGGCATCAGCAACTGCATGCACGCCCACCCCCGTATCACCCCGGGCTCGGGCGTAGATTGCCTTTCCGCTGCCGCTGAATGAACTCGAATGCGCTTCGAGTGCGACACCGCCCGGAGCACTGTTGGCCGCCAACACACCCCGCGCCGAGGGACTCAAGGCCGCCCCCCAGACGCCATGTGCCGCGCCGGTCGGCGATTCACTCTGCCCATGTACCGCGGCACCCACACTTGCCGATGTCAGACCGCGCACTCCATATCCCGTGCCCGTGGTCGTGATCGTGGTCCCCAGCACGCCAATGGCCGAATCCGTGTTGTTCGTCCCCGCGATTGCCGCGATGCCGGGCGCCGTTGTGAACCCCGTGATCGCCGACGTGGCCGATGCATTCGACGAAACTGCCGCCCCCAGATCCGAATCGCTGGTGAAGTACCCAGCATACACAATGCCAGTCGATGCGGTACTTGCTGCATAGACCGCGGCAGAACCGTTCGCCGCTGAGGTGTTGGTCGCGTTGATGCCTCGCAGTCGCGTCGTCGCCACATTCAGCTGCCCGAACGCGACCGGCGCTGCACCCACGCCCACAGCGCCGCTGAAGGTGTAATCCGCCGACACAGTCGCCGACACATCACTCAGCAAGGACGTTGGTGGCAGTCGGTCGACATTGAGCGTGCCACTGGAGATATTGCTCGCATTGAGCAGCGTGAGACCCGAACCTCGCCCCGTGAAGTTGTTGGACGCGCTCGAAAACGTGTTCGCACCCGTCCAGGTCTGTGCACTGGTCAGCCGCCCGATCGTCAGGGGGAGCCTTGCGTCCGCAACCACGCCTACCGACAGATTCGCAGCATTCAGATTCGTCAGCCCGGCACCATTGCCATTGAACGAGTTGGCGGGACTGTTGAAGAAGTTGTTGCCCAGGAAGGTCTGCGTCGCGCTCAATCGTGCGATGTTGCTCGAGAGCCTCGCATCCGCGAGCGTGCCCGCACCGATGTTCGCCGCATCCAGATTCACCAGTCCAGCACCGTCACCGGCGAAGATGTTTGAGAGGCTTGCGAACGTGTTGGCCCCCGTGAACACCTGCGCTCGGTCAAGCATCGCCACATTGGGCGACAACCTCGCATCACTGAGTGTGCCCGCCGCGATGTTCGAGGCGTTCAACGCCGTCAGTGCGGCGCCATTGCCAACGAACGTATTGGCCGGGTTGGTGAAGGTCATCGCACCAACCACGGTCTGCGCGGCGTTCAGCCGCATGATGTTCGTCGAGAGCCGTGCATCAGGTATCGTGCCGGATGTGAGGTTCGAAGCATTGGTGTAGAACGCCGCGGGCTGGTTGTTCAGCAACAGCGAATTGACCGCACTCAATGCCAGCGAGGCGTGCGGAGTGGCCGTGAGTTCCTGACGGGGCGCGAGAGCCACATACCCGGCGGCGACCGCACAATTGCCCGCCGCCGCATCCTCGCGTACCTCGATCTGCAGGTACCGCCTCAGCCCGATGAAACTCGCTCCAAAGTCAAGCACGACCTCAAACCGACCATCCGTCACCACCACGCCATCTGCACACACCGGAGTTCCCAAGGGCGATGCATCATTGAACAGCGTGAAACGCATGTCGTACGAACCCGTGGCCGGCAGCCCACCGCTGGCCAGCTCTCCCTGATACGTGAACGCATTCGTGAGAACCGACTGCGCACACGCCACCTGACCCGCAATCGCCGCGATCGCACAGGCCGCCGTCAACTTGATTCTCGCCATTGAACATCACTCCTGTGTGCAGGCTGCCATGCAGCCAGCCCGGAACCCCGCCCTGCTGCAAGTCACCTTTCGAACGGTGCCCGGAATGTTCGATTCTACAGAAAACGCCCCTGCAATGCAAGGGCGATGACCAGAGTCCGATATTCCCCTGCAGCACAGGTCAGGTGCTCGCCGCCATCGACACGCCCCCACCACCCTGGACCGCCCGCTCCTTCCACCGACTCTCCAGGCCCATCGCACGATCCGAACTGAACTTCGCGGCACGCGCAATGAACCACCAGTGGCATCCCAGCCCAGCAAGCACCGCCACATGGAAAATCTCATGCGGCCGGATCACGCGCGACCACAACTCCGGCCAGTTCGCCAGTTCCACCATCGCGCCCGCCGTATAGAGCAACCCTCCATACAGCAGTGGTGCCATGAACCTCACGCTGTAGCGCCGGCCCAACCCCACCATGGCAAACAGCCCCAGCCACCCCATCGCCACATACGACGCGATGCCCAGCCAGGCGGGCACATGCTCAAAGAAAACCAGCTTCAGGGCAATGCCCACCAGCCCGATCGTCCAGATCAGCCAGAGCATGCCCCAGCGTGGAAACCCCTTGAACAGAATGGTGTGCACCGGCGTGAACGTGCCGGCGATCAGCACGAAGATCGCGGCATGGTCCAGCCGCTGCAGCATGTGCCGCGTCGCACCAGCACTGGACCAGTGAAACATCGCGCTCGCACACAGGAGCGCAATCGCCGAGAACGAAAAGACCGCCAGACTGAACCGATGCCAGCCACGCGTCTTGCCCAGCAGCCGCGGCGTCACCGCCGCCACCACCACCGCACCAAGCAGGTGCGTGACGCTGCTCACGGGATCATTCACCCAGTACAGCGGGAATGGAACGGGAGGAGCGATTGAGAAAGCATAGCAACACACACGGTCCCACACCGTGAAACCCCGCACCTGGCTGGCAAGAACTCACGTGCCCACATACGCGGCGTGCAACGCCGCGATGTCCAGCTTGTTCATCCCCATCATCGCCTGCACGACGCGCCCGGCCTTCACCGGATCCGGATCAGCCATGTACTGCACCAGACACCGCGGCACTACCTGCCACGAAAGCCCGTACCGGTCCTTGAGCCACCCGCATCGCCCCGGCGACCCGCCATCCGATGTCAGCCGATCCCAGAGTCGATCCACTTCCTCCTGCGTCTCGCAATCAATGAAGAGCGAGATCGCCTCCGAGAACTTGAACATCGGCCCGGCATTGAACGCGACGAACTCCCGTCCGCCGATCTCAAACGTCACACTCATCGGCTCGCCGCCCGGCCCGGCCATCGTCGAGACAATTCGAGAATCCTTGAACGTCTCAACATAGAACTTCGCAGCCTCAAGCGCATTGCCATCGAACCAGAGAAACGGCGTGACCTTCTGCTTGAGCGGCATTCTGAAACTCCATTCGATTGAGACCGCTGTCGGGACAAAAGCAGCAGCGAAGTCCCCGCAAACGCTCCCTCGCAGATCAGGCGACATGGTGGGCGGAACCAGACGCTCGCGATGCAAATCGCCGAATCGCCTTCTCGGTCTCCACCGCAATGAGCACCGAGGCACCAACACACAGAACACGCAGCCACCCCGCGGCATCCAGCGGCGCGGTGTGAAAGATGCGATTCATGAAGGGAACATGAGCAAAGGCCAGTTGAACCGCCGTCATGGCCCCGATGCCCGCCCACAGCCACGGATTCGAGAACAACGGAACCTTCCATGCCGCGTGGAGCAGCGATCGGCTCGAGAAGAGATAGAAGACCTCGCCGGCAACGATCGCCGAAACCGCGGCAGTCCGCCCGACCGCGTGACTCATCCCCCGCTGCAACTCCCATTCAAACGCAACAATCGCGCCGACGCACAGCACAAGCGAAACCAGGCCCGTCCGCATGATCAGCTTGAAGGTGAGCAGTGGTGCCGCGGGATCACGCGGCGGCACTTCCATGATGCCCGGCTCCTTGGGCTCAAAGATCAACGGAATGCCCAGCAGAACCGCGGTCACCATGTTGATGTACAGCGCCTGCACCGGCAGGATCGGCAGCGGCCTTCCCATCGCAATCGCCGCGATGATCACCAGACACTCGCCATTGGTCGGCAGCGTCCACACGATGAACTTTGTCAGATTCGCATAGACACTGCGCCCTTCCTCGATCGCCGCCTTGATCGATGCGAAGTTGTCGTCGGCCAGCACAATGTCCGCGGCATCCTTGGCCACTTCGGTTCCGCTGATCCCCATCGCAATCCCGATGTCCGCCTGCCGCAGCGCTGGCGCATCATTCACGCCGTCGCCGGTCATCGCCACGATGTTCACTCTGCCGCCGGTTCCCCGCTGCAGCGCACGCACCAGTCGCAGCTTCTGCTCGGGGGTCATGCGTGCAAAGACCGTCGTGCGAGCCGCCATCTCGGGCAACGCATCATCGTGCACCAGTGCCATCTGCGCCCCGGTGATCACGCCGCCGGCAGACGCGCCCTCGATACCGATCATGCCAGCGATCGTCGCTGCGGTAATGGCGTGATCGCCGGTGATCATCTTGACGCGGATGCCGGCCCTCTGGCAGGCTGCCACCGCGACTCTGGCCTCCTCACGCGGCGGATCCAGCATGCCCTGCAAACCCAGGAACATGAGCTGATGCTCCGCAAGTTCCGCGGAGAGCCGGAGCGTGCCACGCGGCACACTCCGCTCAGCCATGGCCAGCACGCGAAGGCCGCGGCTGGCCAGAGCCGCGGCCGCGGCTAGAACGGCCGCCTTGTCCAGAGGCTCGGGCACCCCCGAACGGCTCATCGCCGTCTCGCACATCGCGAGGACTCGCTCAACAGAACCCTTGACGCAGACCGTGAGGCTCTGATCGCCCTGGCGGTGTGAGTCGTGGAGTGTTGCCATGTACTGGCGGTCTGATTCGAATGCGATGGCATCAAGCCGCGGCGATTCGGTCAGTGATGGGTCGAGCGAGTGGAGTTTCTCGAATGCGACCAGGAGTGCGGCTTCGGTGGGGTCGCCGCGGATCTTCCAGCCTTCACCCTCCGCCGCGGCGAAGACGGCTGCGTCGTTGCACCACGCGCCGCAGGTGATCGTGCGTGCGAGCGAGACATGCTGCTCGAGTGCGGGCGGGGTCGCGTTCGCCGCGTGGCGCACGGTGCCTTCGGGGCTGTAGCCAGCGCCGGTGAACTCGTATTCATCGCCGCCGGAAACCCACGCGGCGCGGACGGTCATCTGGTTCTGCGTGAGTGTGCCGGTCTTGTCGGAGCAGATGACGGTGGTTGAGCCGAGTGCTTCGACCGCGGGGAGTTTGCGGATGATGGCCTTGCGTCGGGCCATGCGTGAGACGCCCACCGCGAGCATGACGGTGACCGCGGCAGGGAGGCCTTCGGGGATCGCGCCGACTGAGATGGCAACGGCGGCTTTGAACATGTCGGCTGCGGAGTTGCCGCGGAGCATGCCGGCGATGAACGCGAGCGCGGCGATGACGAGGATGATCCACAGGAGGCGGTTGCACAGCTGGGCGAGCGTGCGGGTCAGCGGCGTGGCGAGATTGTCCGCGCTGGCGATGAGCGTGTTGATCTGTCCGACCTGGGTGGCATCGGCGGTGGCGACCACGATGCCCTCGGCGGTGCCGCGTGTGATGAGGGTGCTGGCGTAGACCATGTTGCGCCGGTCGGCGAGCCCCAGGTCCGCGTCGAGGGCACCCTGGTGCTTGGAGACGGGTGCACTTTCGCCGGTGAGCGGCGATTCATCGGCGTGCAGATCCCGCACCGCACCGGGATGATCGAGCAGTCGCATATCGGCCGGAACGCGATCTCCCGCTTCGATCGCGACGATGTCGCCGGTCACGAGCTCCTGCGCATCGATGCGCCGACGGTGACCATCGCGCCGTACGGTGGCTTCGATGTGCAACGCGCGAGAGAGGGCGTCGATGGCCTTGGCGGCCTTGCTTTCCTGCACGAAGCCGATGATGGCATTGATGGCAAGCACCGCGGCGATGACGATGCTGTCGGTGTATTCACCCATCCAGAGCGTCACGACCGCCGCGACGAGAAGGATGTAGACCAGCGGCGTGTGCAACTGCTGCAGGAGGCGAAGCCACCAGGGCTGGCTTCGTGATTGCGTGATGACGTTGCGACCAGCGTGTGAGAGTCGCACCCGAGCTTCGTCATTGGACAAACCGTGCAGAAGCGATGACTCCAGCATCTGCACCGCACCTTCGGCCGGGAGCGCGTGCCACTGGGTTTCTGCCTGATTGTTCATCAGGAGAGAGTGTAGCGATGGTGCGAACCCACCCTCTGGGGGAAGAGGGATGGCTCATTTGTTCCTGGGTGTCGCGGCCGACCCGGCCAGGATGCCGCCATCAATGACGAACTCCGCGCCGGTGATGTAGGTGGATTCGTCGCTGGCGAGATAGACGGCCATCATCGCCACATCGTGCGCAGTGCCCATGCGCTGCAGCGGGATGTCGGAAGCAATCTGTGCGATCGCGGCGGCACGGGATGCTTCACTGTCGCCGAGCATCGGTTCCCACATCGGCGTGAGAATCGCGCCTGGGTGAATGGAGTTGCAGCGGATGTTGTAACCCATCTCGGCGCAGTAGAGCGCGACGGTCTTCGAGTGGTTGCGCACGGCGGCCTTGCTCGAGGCGTACGCCGCGGCTCGCGGAATGCCCACCTGTCCCGAGCGCGATGAGATGTTGATGATCGAACCGCCGCCCATGGTGGTCGTTCGAGGCTTCATCGCAGCAATGGCGTGCTTGCAGCCCAGGAAGACACCATCGAGGTTGGTCTCATGCACGGCTCGCCACGCTTCAAGAGAGGCATTCTCGGGGTCGTGCGGTCCCATCGGAGGCACGAATCCGGTGATGCCAGCGTTGTTGACCAGCACATCGAGCCTGCCGTCGGTGGTTCGAATGCGCTCGATTGCCCGACTCCAGTGGTCCTCAAGGCGCACATCGAGTTCCAAAGCCATGGCCGATGAACCAATGGCATTGGCGACTTGCTGGATGCCCGCGATATCAAGGTCCGTCACGTAGACGCGAGCACCCTGGGCTGCGAACGCGGCGGCACACGCTTCCCCGATGCCTCGCGCGGCACCGGTGATGAGAGCAACTTTGTCAAGGAGACGATTCATGCGGACAATGGTACCGCACACAGGCGTGTCATCGACGGAGCTTTGCGGCCTCCTGATTGAGATACTCCGCGATGCGCGGCGCGGCATCCTCGAAGGTCGGGCACGCGGCACGGTCGCGCGAGTAGCGCTCAAGCACCAGGCTCAAACCGGGAACCCAGAGGAACGAGGCATCGGCCTGGCGCTTGCGCTCCGCGGCGGCCGCACTCTCTCCCAAGCGATCTCGCAAGAAGCAGATGACACTTGCACGCACGAGCGTTTCATACAGCACGCTCCGAGGCGTTCCGTACGCCATCTTCCGCATCTTCTCCTGCACCGGCTTGGTCAGCACTTCCATCGCTGGCAGGAATGCCTCTTCATGGCGATCGGCGTATGCGTTGGTATAGGAGTGACAGAGTTCATGCACCAGGAGCGACGTGTACTGCTTCTCGCCGAAGATCGGCAGCCCCTTCTCATCCCACAGCTGACACCCCAGAACCGGACAGATCTCCTCCGGATGATCATCCAGAAAGATCACTCCGACTCCAAAGTTCTGCCCGCCACAGAGCAGACCGGGGATCATGCGGTAGGTGGCCCCCTGGCGAACGCCGAAGAAGTCATCGAACCAGCCGACGGGATTCACGGTGCGACCCAGCGCTTCCAGTCGCTCGGCCGCCACTTTGTAGAGTTCCGCTTCCTTGTCGAAGAACGACTTGGCCTCAGAAACCTGGGCAAAATCGCGCAAAGTCGCCAGAAACGCGCGGGTCTGAAGGAGCTTCCACCGCGCATCGAGGCGGGCAGGTTCCTTCTCAAAGTCCATCCGCTCGGCCAGTTCGGGCACAGCGGTCAGGTGCAGCGCCAGCGAGGGAACCGCGTCGTACGACCAGCCGAAATCGCGGCGACCGTCGCGGAAGAGGTTGATGGCGGTGTGCTCGCGGAATGGGCCAAAGTGCTTGTCGACGCGCTCAGAGTAAAGAGAGCGGGAATTGGGCATCGTGTACTCGCGGCAACCCGCAAGCCGGGCGATGATGCACATCAGTTCAACACGCGTATCGACCGCCGCAGCGAGCGGTGCAGGCTCCGGGGCCGCAGCCGGTGCTCGATCCGGTATCGCTTGAGTGCCCGGCAAGGCATCCGCCGGCGTCTGTGCACTGGCGCCCGACCACAACGACGCGACACACATCCATGCAGCCGCAGCCAGCGCAGCAGGCACTCTGAAAGTCATCATGCCCAAGAGTACGCGGCGATCCGGCATCACCCGCAAGGCCAACGCACGGTCAGGGAATCGGCTTGGCGCCTTCGGACTTGTGGCGTTCGAACCATTGCTGCACGTACAGCATCCGCCGCATTCGATTGCTCGGATGGCGGTTGCCCGCACCGTGGAACTCGTCCTGCACTCGTACAAGGACCGAATCGATCTTGCGCAGCTTGAGGGCCTGGTAGTACTCCTCGGTCTGCGACATCGGCGTGCGAAGATCGAGCTCTCCGGTCATCATCATCGTGGGAGTGGTGACGTTGCCGACAAGCCGCAGCGGAGAGCGACGCCAGTGTTCGCCGATGTCCTCCCAGGGAAGCTTCTCGAAATTGCGATACCAGTCCACGCCATCGGTGGTGCCGACGAAGCTGATCCAGTTGGTGACCGGGAACATCGAGACCGCGGCACGAAACCGGCTGGTGGAACCGACAATCCAGCAGGTCAGGACTCCCCCACCGCTGCCACCGTACACGAAGAGATTGCTTGTATCGACGCTGCCCTTGGCAATGACGGCATCGATGCCGGTCATGAGATCGTCGTAGTCCTTGCCGGGATAGCTGTTCTGGATGGCGCAGGTGAAGTCGCGGCCATATCCGGTGCTGCCGCGGGGATTGGTGTAGAAGTAGAGGTAGTCCTTGGCGGCAAACCACTGACGCTCGAAGTCGAAGTTCACCCCGTACGCGGCGTGCGGACCGCCGTGAATCTGAAGGACGAGCGGATACTTGCGAGCGGGGTCGAAACCCGGCGGCTTGAGCAGCCAGCCTTGAATGTCCAGGCCATCGGTGGACTTCCAGGTGACTTCCTCAAGCGTGGCAAGCTGCTTGCCATGGAGCACATCATCGTGGACGGCCGTGAGGGCCGTGTACTTCTCGCCGCGGCGGAGGGCGATGGTCCCCGGCTCG
>JBILUL010000277.1:0-3811 GCA_044371005.1 Phycisphaerales bacterium
AACGCTGCGGTTCTCTGAAGGGCCACGGCTTGCTCATAGAAGATCGCCGCTTCAGCCGGACGGCCCTGACGTCGCCTGAGCAATCCCATGTTGTTGATCGAGTCCGCCAGATTCGGATCTGATGGATCAAGCACGCTGCGGCGGATCTCCAGTGCCTTGAGAAACACGGCTTCCGCACGAGCCAGGTCGCCCCGTTCGCGGTGAATGATCCCCGCGATGTTGTAGACCACGGCGCGCACTTCCGGATTCGCCATGATCGGTGAACTCTCGCCCGTATCCGCATCCTTCTCGATGCGATTCACAGCCTCGATCACCAGCGGCTCCTTGCCCAGACTCCCCTTGGGCGTGGCAGTTGTCAGTGCCTGAAGCAACGCCGCCGAGACTCCCTCGGCCACCGCGGTCTTCTGCTCGGCTCTGGCCCGCGCCCGATCCGCCGCCAGTGCCGTGAGCGTCGTGAAGATGACCGCTGCGATGAGAATGATGAAGACCGAGGCGATCGCACCAAAGACTACCCGATGCCGCCTCGCAAACTTGCTGAGTGTGTACGCCGCGGACGGGGGACGTGCGAGAATCGGCGTGTCGGAAAGAAAGCGCCTCAGGTCCGCCGCGAACTCGGTCACGGAGTCATACCGGCGACTCTTCTCCTTGTCAATGGCCTTGTGAACGATCGTCTCAAGGTCACCCCTCGCCGTCGGGAGAATCGTTCCCAGCCTGGTCGGCGGATCCTCCGCAATGCGGCGAGCCGCCTCATGAAGCGGGACATTCTCGATGCGGAGCGGAAGTGACCCGCTGAGCATCTCGAAGAGAATCAGGCCCAGCGCGTAGATGTCGGTCCGGGTGTCCACATCGTCGGAACTGCCCCGAGCCTGCTCGGGACTCATGTACGCCAGTGTGCCGATGAGCTGGCCCGCGTTCGTGTGCATGCTCACCAGGCTCTGTTCATGCGTCGTGAGCTTCGCCACGCCGAAGTCGAGCACCTTGGGCCTCAGGCCGGTCGTCGTCTCGCACACCATGATGTTCGCCGGCTTGAGGTCGCGATGAATGACGCCGCGCTGGTGTGCAAATCCAACCGCCTCGCAGATGTCAAGAAAAAGCCGCACCCGCGCGCTCGCCGACAGTGAACACCCCTTCAGATACGAACCCAGCGGCGTGCCATCCACCAGTTCCATCACCATGTACGGAGTGCCGGAAGACCCGACGCCGGACCCATCATCCGCCGCGGCAACGCCCGTCTCATGAATCTGTGCAATGAACGGGTGCGAGAGCTTCGCCTGAATCTGACCTTCTCTGACGAATCGTTCTTCCAGGCGCTCGGGGCTCAGCAGGAACGAATGCATCACTTTCACCGCCACCCGCCGCCGCGGCGAATCCTGCTCCGCTTCATAGACCACACCCATGCCGCCCACGCCCAGCCTTCGGATAATCCGATAGCGGCCGATCTGTACCAGATCTCCCCCCGAAGCATGCCGGCGCTCCTCCCGCGCTGTCGCCATCACCGGTTGATCCAGCCGATCGTCGACCTGCGCATCGTGGGCCAGCAGCGACTCAACCGCGGCACGCAGCCTCGCATCTCCGGCACACTCGCGATCAAGCACTGCACCTCGCTCCTCACGCGGCAAATCACACACCAGCGCAAAGAGGTCAAATGCGCGGCGCTCCGCGCCGCCACCCCCGGCCTTCGCATCTCCCTCCGCATCACGCGGCATCACAGCGGCGGCTCCATCAACTGTTCCCTCAACCACGCGCGAGCGGCCCGCCAATCCAGCTCCGCAGTCCGGACGCTGACGTCCAGCACGCGGGCAATCTCATCCGTCTCGAGGCCACCGAAGAATCGAAGTTCGACCACGGCTGCCCGCCGCGGATCCAAGGCGTGAAGCCGCACCAGCAGTTCATGAATCTCGAGCACGCCCCCGGAGTCTGCATCAACATCAAGAACGCCAGAGAGCGTCTCGCGGCGGCGATCGCCGCCACGTTTGGCCGCCTTGCGCGAGCGGGCACGATCGATCACGATCTGACGCATCGCCTTCACCGCCACCGCCACAAAGTGCGTCACGCCATTCCAAGCCGACCCGCGGCTTCCCGCAATCTTGAGATACGCCTCATGCACGAGCGCCGTGGCCTGCAACGTCTGGCCCGGATCGCTGCCCCGGAGCATCGACCCCGCGATGGCCCGAAGGTCTCGATACGCGGCTTCCATGAGGTCTGGCTCCGAGGCGGGTACGGATGCCGCGACCGCCTCGATCAACGAGCGGACCGATTCGGTCTCGATTTGAGGCAGTGGCGTTTCCATCGTTTCAGCCGCACCAGTTCAGCCCAACGCATCGACGCGGGACAATCCGCCCGCCCCCCACCCTCCGGAGACGGTGGGGCAGCACGTGATCGACTGTAGCGACCTCTCGGCGCGGCACTCCCAGGCCAAGCGCCAACGTGCCCCGGCTTTCCTCGAATCGCCCGGTCATCCTCCTCCCAACGCCTCAGATTTGCGAATGGGAGTGGCCGCAATGCCACTGCGTTGTGCTGACTGCTGCATGGTACTGGGCGCGGTGTAGTCAACGAAGGCCTTGGTGATGCGGATGTTCCCGCATCCGAAGGTCTGGAGTCGGGGGGGACGGGGAGGAGTAAAGCAACGCGGCCGGGTGATTTCGCACCCGGCCGTGTCCAACGCTGCGTGATGTTCGCTGATCTCAGCAGCCAGCTTCCCTTGTTCGACGAAGAAGCCGATACTCGTGCCGTCGACGCCGAAGTCAAAGGTCATGCCTGCCCGAGACCTACGCGCTAGCGTCGGCGAGATGGCACCGGCAGCCTAAGTCGATGGCGAGCGGCGTTCGGGCAGTGGCCTCGATGGGAGTGATCAGCGCGGCCCTCGCGGCTCTGCGAGCTCGCGATGCCGAAACTGCGAGAGCACACTGGAGCATTTCGCATGCGGGTCCGAGAACATGGAAGACGAGGCGCGTTGGTGAGCTAGTGTTAACACCAGGTCGTTGGTTTCACAGCATTTGCGAGGGATTCACCATGGTTCGAATTGCACCGGTCGTGGTTCTTGCCGCGTGTTCGATGGCGCACGCCGTCGACACCTTCTACATGACGGTCGAGGGGAACAGCGCGGTCCAGCGCGTGACAGTGCCGGAGACGGGGAATCCTTTTCTCCTGCCCGCGATCAGTCACGCATCGTTCAATCGAATCTTCTCGCTTTCGAAGAGAGCGGGTGGGGACCTGCTGGTGAACAACCGAGGCTCATGCACTGGTTGCGCGAGTGGCGGGTTGACCGACCTGTTCGCCGCGTCGTGCGATGTTCTGAACGGCTCTGGAGGAGCCGATGCCATTGGGAACCGCAATCCCCACGGCGTCTGCGTCGTCGGCGATGTGGCGTACATGGTGGACAGCTACAACGCGAGAATCGTCCGGTACGTCTTGTCCGACGACGCGGCACCGCTCGATGCAGGTGCGTTTTCGATCCCACAGGCGCCCTGGGGTGGCCGCGGCATCGTCGCGGCTCCGCAGCTTTGAGAGCTTCTGGTCGCCGACTGCTGCAACATCAACGGCATCCACCGCTTCACGCTCAATGCCGATGGATCAGCAACATTCAAAGGCACCATCACCGGGAACTCGATGAGCGGTCCTCACAACATGCTCTGGGCACCCTGGGGTGAACTGCTTGTGGGTTCGTTCAATTCGGGCGGGGTTGTGTCCCGGTTCCGGTTCGATGCCGCGGGGAATGCGATTCCCAACGGCGTCATCACGGGCAATGGCATCAATGCGCCCGGTTCGCTCGCCTTCTTAGACAACGGTGACCTCATCATCTTCAACGCCG
>JBILUL010000278.1:0-3810 GCA_044371005.1 Phycisphaerales bacterium
CCACCAATCCCCACCACCCCAACCACACTTCCCCCATCAAAGACCGAGGGGGGCCAATCCTAACAAGTTCCCGGCGCTCCATCCGGAATCAGCGCACATTCTTCATCAAGCTTCAAGGCGACCCAACACCGTCCAGGACCAGCCGACCTCACAAACTCCATACGAAACCGCCGCCGCGGCGATCGATGGCCGGGACTCCGTATCCTCTCATACGCCGCTCGAACGCGGCGGGATGTCATCATCTACCTGCCCGCCGCCCGTGCGGATGCCTCCATCACGAATGAATCCTCGCTCCATGCCAACCTTGCTCATCACCGCCGGCCCCACACACGAGCCCATCGATGCCGTGCGATTCGTGGGGAACCGTTCCTCCGGGCGGATGGGCATCGCGCTGGCCACCACCGCTGCCGCACGCGGCTGGAACACCACCCTCCTCCTGGGCCCCGTCCCCAACCCTCCCACGGCCGACGCTCCCTTCACAATGGAGCGTTTCCGCACCTGCGAAGACCTTCGAACGCTGCTGGCAACCCATGTCGCCCACGCCGATGTGCTGGTCATGGCGGCGGCCGTCGCCGATTATCGCCCCAAGATCGATCCCGCGATGGTGAACGCCAAGTTCCGCCGCGTGAACCAACCGCTGAACATTGAGCTTGAGCCAACCCCTGACCTCCTCGCCAGTGTCGCTTCGTCGCGTCGGCCGAATCAGTACATGGTGGGGTTCGCACTCGAACCCCGGGCCGAGGTGGAAACGTCCAGCCGAGCCAAACTCGAACGCAAGAAGGTTGACATGGTCGTCGGGAATCCTCTCGAGACAATGGACTCTCCGATGATTGAGGCCACAATCTTCCTTCAAGACGGCTCGACTCGTTCGCCGGGTCGCGCGCTCCCCAAGTCCGAGTTCGCCGCGTGGCTGCTCGATCAGATCGAACTGCAGACCCGACGCCCCCACCATTAAGAGCAGCCAATGCCCGCACCCGCAACATTCCTTCCCGGCGGCACCCGCATCGTCCACGAGGATCGCGACGTCATCGTCGTCGATAAACCCACCGGCATTCTCTCCGCGAGCATGCCCGGCGATGATCTGGACTCAGTCTTCCGCACCATCAAGGTCCACAACCGCCAGAAGGTCAAACGTCGCGGCACCCAGATGTGGATCATCCACCGCCTCGACAAGGAAGCCTCCGGCCTCCTTGTCTTCGCGAAAACCGCCGATGCCTTCGAATCCCTCAAGGAGCAGTTCCGGGCCAAGCGCGTTCACCGCATCTACTCCGCCGTCGTCGATGGCGAGTTCTCCCCAATCGCTGCGGGCGAAGGCCGCGTCCCCCAACTTCCTTCGGGCACCATCCAAAGCTACCTCATCGAAGATGAAGAGGGCATCGTCAAGAGCTCATCAGGAGCTTCGGCACCCGCCTTCCGCCGCGGCGGCAAGGACCAGCAGTCCGAACGCTCCGAGCCTGAAGCCAAACTTGCCATCACCCACTACCGCGTCGTCACCAGCGGTCAGGGCCGCAGCCTCCTTCAGGTCCGCCTCGAAACCGGCCGCAAGAACCAGATCCGCGTCCACATGAAGGAGTTCGGCCACCCCATCGTCGGTGATCGCCGCTACGGCTCCGAAGAAGATCCGGCAGACCGTGTCTGCCTGCACGCCACCGAACTTTCATTCACCAGCCCCTCCAGCGGGAAGACCCTGCGGTTCGTAAGCCCACCCCCCGCGGCATTCTTCCGCCTCGTAGGCCGCAAAGGCACCGAAGGCACCACGCACGAAACCGCTGACTGGAGCGAAAAGGGGCAGGAGTCTCTCGCCGACCGCGCCCTGGCAGCCGAACGAGCCGCCGCGGCACATGTCGCCACCGCACCGATCGTCACGCCGGGCGACAAGATCCGCTCAGGCTCCTCGGTGGCGGGCTCCTCCGTCACGGGCTCCGGACAAACCAGTTCATGGGACCACGTAGCAGACTGGTACAACACACTCATCGAAGACCGGGGCAGCGACCATCACGAGAAGCTGCTCATCCCCGGCGCCGTTCGCCTGCTCGACGCCTCCAAGGGTCAGCGAGTGCTCGATGTGGCGTGCGGCCAGGGCATTCTCTGCCGCGCTCTCGCGACGCTGGGCATTCACAGCACCGGCGTTGATGCTTCGCCCCGGCTCATCGAAGCAGCCGCCCGGATCCGCGTTCACGGCGGCGTCCAACCCGCCTTCGTCACCGGCGATGCTCGGGCTCTTCACGACCTGAAGCTCCCGAAGTTCGATGCCGCGACGTGTGTGATGGCGTTGATGAACATTGAACCGCTTTCGCCGGTGCTCTCGGGCGTCGCATCGATCCTCAAGCCGCGTGGAAAGTTTGTCAGCATCATCCTCCACCCGGCCTTCCGTTCGCCGGGCCAGACCTCCTGGGGCTGGGATAACGGCTCAGGTGCCACTCCCAAGCGCGATGGACCACCCAAGGCGGTCAAGGGCCGCCCTGGCCGTCGTCCCGCCGTCAAGAGCGCGGCGTCGACACCCGGCGCCAGCGCGACGCAGTTCCGTCGCGTCGATGGCTACCTCTCCAATGGCCGCCGGTCAGTCGTCATGAACCCCGGAGCCGCGGCGACGGGCAAGGAGGCCGTCACGACGTGGACCTACCACCGGCCCGTGCAGACCTACATCAAGCTGCTCGCTGAAGCCGGGTTTGCTGTCGATGCACTCGAGGAATGGCCGAGCCTGCGTGTCAGCCAGCCGGGCCCGACCGCCGCCGAAGAGAACCGTGCTCGCCGCGAGATTCCGATGTTCCTGGCGCTGCGTGCCGTGCTGCTCTGAAGTACATTCAGACCAAAGACAAACCAGACCCATGCATGCGGGGCGATTCCCGCACGCATGGGTCTGGTCATTCATTCAGCATGAGGTGAGCGGACAGCCTGCGGGAGCTCCAGCGACGATCCACTTCGTGCGCTGAGTCTCCGGCCTCGCCTCTACGAGGCGTTGATCAGCAGCCGGCTTCCCACGCGATGAAGAAGGTCTCGATGTCACCGCCATCGATGCCGCCATCCTGATTGACATCGGCAGCCGGTTCACCCGCCTCCCACTGCAGGAAGAATGACTCGATGTCACTTCCGTCCACGCCGCCGTCCTGATTGAAGTCACCGATGCACCCCGTGCCGCCGGGTCCGGGCACTGACTCAAATGCCACGACATTGACCTGGTACTCGGGCACTTCGCCGAATGGCACCGCTCGCTGGATGGTCGAAGTGATGATGTACTGACCGCTGTCAGACATGTCAAAGCCGTTGGGACCATCCTTGACATGGCGGAAGATGCCACCGGCGGAGCCGGTGACCGCCGAGTTTGAATCCGCAACCTTGTCGGTGCCAAGGAAGAGCGCGGTGACAAGCGAGCTGCCCGTGCCCCAGGTGGCGCGCCATGCAGCCAGGCCCGTATCGCTCAGTCGCACCGGACTGGTGAGACTTCCGATCGTTGCAATCGCAGCCCCGCCGGTGCCATCAAGCACATCGCCGGTGGAGGCGACCTTCGCCCCATCAACGGCAATCGCCGCCTGCTCGTTGTAGGCCACCGCGCCTGTCAGCTTGACCTGATAGGCCAGCGGTGACGCCGTCGGGGTACCCAGCTTCGTCCACCCAAGGAGCGAATCAAGATGCCCGAACGAATCAGTGGTGCGTTCACCGGGTATCGCCGGCAGACTGACGACGACCTGCGTCGCAGGCTGGAGCGAGGCGGTACTCATGCGGATGATCTGGCGATTGATCGGATCCGCGGCATACAGGAACCCGCCGTCGATGGCGATCGCCCCGGCGTTGAAGGCCAGTGAGTTGGCG
>JBILUL010000024.1:0-47540 GCA_044371005.1 Phycisphaerales bacterium
GTGCAGTGATTCAGTCGCCCACCGGGCCGATGGTGCTTGTCGTCGACAAGGAGAGCAAGGTCGTCGTGCAGCCCGTCACGCTGGGTGGATGGAATGGTGATCGCTGGCATGTGATGAAGGGTCTGGAGGCAGGCGAGCGCGTTGTGGTGGATGGTGTGCAGAAGGCTCATCCCGGAGCCGTCGTGAGAACCGTGGACGCGGGCAAGGCCGCCGAACCCAAGGCTCCCTCCGTTCCCGCGCAGCCGGCCGCCGCCGGATCGACCGCTCCCCAGACTCCGGCAGCCAAGTAAGGGCCCTCCATGATTTCCAAGTTCTTCATTGATCGTCCGGTCTTCTCGACCGTGCTTTCGCTCCTGATCACGCTGGGCGGCCTGATCAGTATCTTCACGCTGCCGGTGGCGCAGTTCCCCGAGATCGTGCCCCCCAGCATTCAGATCTCGGCCAGCTACCCCGGCGCCAGCGCCGAGGTGGTCGCCAGTTCGGTCGCCGGCCCCATCGAGCAGCAGCTCAGCGGCGCGAAGAACCTCATCTACTTCAACTCGCAGTGCTCGAACGACGGCGGGCTGAAGATGAACGTCTTCTTCGAGATCGGCAGCGATCAGGACATGGCGGCGGTGGAGGTGCAGAACCGGCTGGCCATCGCGCAGCCGCGGCTGCCGCAGGAAGTGACCCGATCAGGCGTCACGGTCACCAAGACCTCCACCAACCTCCTGTGCGTGGTCACACTCAAATCCAAGGACCCGCAGTACGACGAGGTGTACCTGAGCAACTACGCGACGATCAACGTTGTCGATGCGCTCAAGCGAGTTCCCGGCGCGGGCGATGTGCTCGTCTACGGCGCCAAGGACTACGCGATGCGGCTGTGGGTCAACCCCGACCGCCTCACCGCCCGCGGCCTCACCGTCACCGATGTGGCCAACGCGGTGCGTGAGCAGAATGCCACGTTCGCCGCGGGCCGCATCGGTCAGCGGCCCAGCGGCAGCGAAGTCGAACTCACCATCCCCGTCCTCACCCGCGGCCGCCTCGAGAACCCCGAGGACTACGAGAACATCATCATCCGCGCCAACGCCGATGGCTCGATGGTCCGCCTCAAGGATGTCGCCCGTGTTGAACTGGGATCCCAGAGCTACGACCTCTTCGGTCGCCTGGATTCCACACCCACCACCATGGTGCTCTTCTATCTGCAGACCGGCGCCAACGCCATCAACACCGCCAAAGGCATCGAGGCGGCGATGGAGAATCTCCAGACCGCCTTCCCGGAGGGCGTCAGCTACGAGATTCCCTACAACACCACCAAGTTCATCGAGGTCTCGATCGAAGCCGTGGTGCACACCCTGCTCGAAGCCGTGGTGCTCGTGCTGCTGGTGGTCTTCATCTTCCTCCAGTCGTGGCGGGCCACGCTCATTCCGCTGCTGGCTGTCCCCGTCGCCATCATCGGAACCTTTGCGGGCATGCTCGCCCTGGGCTTCTCGATCAACACGCTGACCCTCTTTGGCATGGTGCTGGCCATCGGCATCGTCGTCGACGATGCCATCGTCGTCGTCGAGAACGTCGAACGCATCATGCACGATGAGAAGCTCCCCGTGCGCGATGCGACCATCAAGGCCATGAACGAAGTGACCGGGCCGGTCATCGCCATCGTGCTCGTGCTCTCCGCAGTCTTCCTCCCGGTGGCCTTCCTGGGCGGGCTCACCGGGCGTCTCTATCAGCAGTTCGCCGTCACCATCGCGGTGTCCGTGGCCATCTCCGGCCTGGTCGCCCTCACCCTCAGCCCCGCCCTCTGCCGCCTGCTCCTCAAGCCCGCACATGGTCCCAAGTTCATCTTCTTCCGCTGGTTCAACGCCGCGTTCGATGCGATGACGAGCGCGTACACCGCTGCGGTCCGAAAGACCATCCGCTTCGGCCTCATCTCGATCGCCATTTTCGGCGCGCTGCTCTTCTCAACGTGGCACTTCATGAAGAACACGCCCACCGGCTTCATCCCCGATGAAGACCAGGGGTATGTCATCTGTGCCGTCGTCCTTCCCGACGGCGCGTCCATCGAACGCACCGATCGCGTCGTCAAGCAGGTCGAAGAGTGGTTCGGCAAGCACCCAGCCGTCAAGAACACCATCGCTCTGGGCGGCCTCGACCTGTTCGGCGGCGGCATCAACGCCACCAATGCCGCGACACTCTTCATCCCGCTCAAGCCCTGGGACGAGCGCAAGGATCGCTCGCTGGGCGTGCGTGCCCTCATCATGGGCGCGTGGAAGGAGTTCGGCGGCCTCAAGGAGGCCATGGTCATCACCGTCAATCCGCCCTCGATCTCCGGTCTGGGTGCACGATCGGGCTTCGAGTTCCAGCTCGAAGCCAAGGGCACCAGCGATATCGCCGCGCTTGGCGCCGTCTCCGATGCCTTCGTCGCCAAACTCCGCGAACGACCTGAGATGACAGGCGTCAACGCCACGCTGCGCATCGCCACCCCCCAGTTCTACGTTGATCTGGATCGCGACCGCGCCAAGGCGATGGGCGTGCCCATCAACGAAGTCTTCACCGCGATGCAGGCCTACCTGGGCTCGCTCTATGTGAACGATTTCGACAAGTTCGGCCGCGTCTGGCGCGTGCAGCTCCAGGCAGAACCCGAGTTCCGCAAGACGCCCGACGATATCGGCCGCATCTTCGTCCGCAGCCAGGCCGGCGAAATGGTCCCCCTCGCTGGCCTCATCAACGTGCAGCTGCGCACCGGCCCCAATCAGGTCAGCAAGTTCAACGGCTTCCCCAGCGTCCAGATCACCGGGTCGCCCACGCCCGGCTACAGCACGGGCGATGCGATGAACATCCTCAAGGAAGTGGCCGCGAAGGAACTCCCCAGCGGCTACGGCTATGAGTGGTCCGGCCAGTCGTACCAGGAAATCAAGGCCGGCAACCAGGCACCCATCGTCATGGCCTTCGGTCTGCTGGTTGTCTTCCTCGTGCTCGCTGCTCAGTATGAAGCCTGGGCACTTCCAGTGGCCGTGCTCATGGCGGTCCCCCTTGGCATCTTCGGCGCCTTCGCCGCGGTCAATATCCGCGGCATTGAGAACGACCTCTTCTTCCAGATCGGCCTTCTCACGCTGGTCGGACTCGCGGCGAAAAACGCCATTCTCATCGTCGAGTTCTGCGTCGTGCTCCGAAAGCAGGGCAAGACACTCACCGAAGCCGCCATCGAGGCCGCGCGCCTGCGGTTCAGGCCCATCCTCATGACCTCGCTGGCGTTCATCCTGGGTGTCGTGCCGCTAGTGATCTCCACGGGCGCGGGTGCCGCGGGACGCCACTCGATCGGCACCGGCGTCCTGGGCGGCATGCTCGCCGCCACGGTGCTGGCCGTCTTCTTCGTGCCTCTTTTCTACGTCATCGTGCAGGGGCTGAGCGAGAAGCTCGGCGGTGCCCCCGCGGCGAACCCCGAGGCACCCGCCTCCACCACGCCGCCTCCGCCCGCAGCATCGCACTGAAGCTCGAACTCCCGGATCCGTCACTGA
The DNA here is from genome assembly GCA_044371005.1 of Phycisphaerales bacterium. GTDB lineage: Bacteria > Planctomycetota > Phycisphaerae > Phycisphaerales > UBA1924 > UBA2402. The sequence continues at coordinate 3,498 of JBILUL010000024.1, forward strand.
ACACATTGCGGCGGGCACCATTGGGTGTCCGCCGCGTTCGTTTATCAAGCGGCCCGGCTGTGATCCACACTGATCGGCACGCGGGACAGGGTCACACGCGCACCGCACTCTCTGCGGGAAGGGTGCCCTGAACGGGCCACCGGCTTCGGGGGACCCGGTCGCCGCGGCGTGGGTGGCGGACGCATGAAGTTGCCCACTTTCACCCATTTCCCGCGGCCCGATCAATCCGCCGGGGCCGATCGTCGATTCTCTGTCTCAACAGATGCGGTGAACTGCAGACGGTATTGGCACGCCCATGGAACGATTGGATCCCCAACTCGAGCGGATGCCTCAGGCACTCGACTTCACGCCGGGTGAGCCCCCGGCCGCGGCCGCCTCGCGGCGCGGTTTGTTGCTTGGTGCCTGTATCGCCATGGTGATCTGCACCGCGCTGTGCATGCTTTCGGTCCGGACGGCAACAGATCACCACGATCAGCATGCCCGGTCCGAATCGATCGCGACGAGAGTTCTGTTTGAGTCCGGAACGCGGCTTTCGCAGTCGGTTCACGAGGTGGTGGACCGCACCGCGCAGGCCACCCGTATCGGAGCAGCTGACCCGCGCGTCGCCGGTGCCATTGAGGTCGCTGATGCCTCGAAGGTGCTCGCACTCTGCAATGAACTGGTCACTTCGACCACCGCGTTTGACGCGGTGGCAATGTTCGATGCATCTGGCAAGCTGCTGGCCATCAACTCCGTCTACGCCGATGGGAGTCCGATTGCTCCCGAACGCATTGCACGCATTGCCCAGACCGACTTCTCCAAACGGGACATCGTCGCCGCGTGCATCCGCAACGATGTTCAGGAGGAGACGCTGGAGTTCCAGACCAGTTGCGACATCACGCCAGCGCTCTTTGATTCATCGGGGCTATCCGTCGCGCTCTCGGTCCCGGTCCTCGACGTCGATGGCACACGAGTGGGCGTTCTGAGCACGCGCCTGCGGTTCGAGCGGTTGACAGATCTCCTGGATGGCGAGTCAGTTGCCGGTGGCGGCGGCAGTGCATGGTTCGTCTCGGACCGGGGCACGTTCTTCGAGGAACAGATCAACGCACGCAAGCGTGCCGCGCCACTCCCCGCAGAGCAGTTGCGGGCCGTCGTTGCTCCGCTCACCGCAGGCGGCACGATGCACACGGTGATCGAGCATACGGATTCGTACTTCGGGCTCTTCCGCATCGAAGGCTTTGATGTCCTCGCAGGCGGGGGCATTCAGGTCATGATGATCCTGCCCAAGTCCTGGGTCAACCAGACCGCGGCGGCTTCACGCCGCTGGGACGCGGCGGTGCCGGCGCTGGGAGGAGTCCTGTTCGCCCTGATCGGGATCATGCTGCTGATGCAGCGGTCGTTGGCGGCGCGGCGGCTCCTGAACGCTCAGATTGCGGCACGGCTCCACTCGACATTCGATGCAGTCGCGGAAGGAATCGTGCACCTTGACAGCACGGGGCGAATTCTGGACTCCAACCCGGCCGCACAGGCGATCCTCGGCATGGACGATGCCGCACTTCGGGGCTTGCCTTTTGCGTCTCTCCAATCCGGCGCACAAGCCCACGAGGCGACCTTCGCCGATCCCGAACATCCGGTGGCCCGAGTACTTGGTGGGGTGCCGCGTGCCGATGGCTGGGTGCAGTCGCTCCGTTCGGCCAGCGGCGAGGACCGCTGGGTCTCCATGAACTGCTGTTCGATTCCCTCCGCCCATCCCCAGCGCACTCATGCGGTGGTGACGCTGCGCGACGTGACGGCGTCGCGTGCCGAGGCGGCCAGGCTGAAGCGCAAGACCGAGGAACTGGACCACTTCTTCAATTCGAGCCTCGAGATGCTCTGCATCGCCAATACACGAGGCGAGTTCGTCAGGCTCAACCAGCAGTGGGAACGCTCCCTTGGCTATCGAGTCGATGAACTGGAAGGCCGATCGTTCCTTGAACTGGTCCATCCCGATGATCTGCAGCCCACGCTCGAGGCGATCAAGACGCTCAGTGCTCAGCACCCGCTCCTGAGCTTCGAGAACCGGTACCGCTGCAAGGATGGGTCCTACCGCTGGATCGAGTGGCGATCGATGCCCGAGGGCGATCTCATCCACGCGGCGGCCCGTGACATCACCGAACGCAAGACGGCCAGCGAGGAACTCCTCAAGGCCAGGGCGACCGCCGATCGGGCGATGAGCGACATCAATGCGCTCAAGGCGGCGCTTGACGAGCATTCGCTGCTCTCGATCGCCGATCGCCGCGGCCGCATCGTCGAGGTCAACTCGGGATTCTGTCACATCAGCGGATACTCGCGGGAAGAACTGGTCGGGAAGGACCATCGCGTTCTCAACTCCGGCCACCACCCGCGATCATTCTGGACCAGCGTCTTCGCGACGCTGGCCACCGGCAAGGCCTGGCGTGGCGAAGTCTGCAACCGCCGCAAGGACGGGACGCTCTACTGGGTGGATTCCACGATCGTGCCACACACGGGCCCCGACGGAAAGCTCGAGAAGTACGTCTCGATCCGCTTCGACATCACCGCTCAGAAGGCTGCGGAAGCGAAGCTCAAGGCTGCCGAGGCGCTGGCGCAGGAAGCAAGCATCGCCAAGAGCGAGTTCCTCGCCAACATGAGCCACGAGATCCGGACTCCCATGACCGCCATCCTGGGCTTCACCGAACTGGTGGCCTCCGATGGCGATCACGAGAACGCGCCACGCCGCAGGCTCGAGTACATCGACACCATCCGCCGCAACGGCGAGCACCTGCTCTCCATCATCAACGACATCCTCGACATCTCCAAGATCGAGGCGGGCAAGATGACCGTTGAAGCCACCGCGACCGACCCGGTGGCGATCATCCGCGATGTTGTGGCGCTGATGGACGTCAAGGCTTCGGGCAAGGGCATCCGCCTCAGTGCGGCCTTCGAGACGCCCATGCCCGCAACGATCGAATCCGATCCGGTGCGGCTGCGCCAGATCCTGGTCAACCTTGTCGGCAACGCCATCAAGTTCACCGAGGTGGGCGGCGTCACCATGCACGTGGGCTGCGATCCGCAGCAGCAGACGATCACCGTCGGCGTTCAGGATACCGGCATCGGTCTCACCGATGAGCAGCGAGGGCGTCTCTTTGAGGCCTTCGTTCAGGCGGACACGAGCACGACCCGCAAGTTCGGCGGCACTGGACTTGGACTTCGCATCAGCAAGCGCCTGGCCGAGATGCTCGGCGGCGACATCACCGTCACCAGCATCCCCGGCACCGGCAGCACCTTCAGTGTCACGATCCGCACCGGGCCCGTCTCCAACCTCGCGCCCGTGGGCGTCGATGCCACGGCAAGCGGCACCACGCAGCTGCGCTCGTTCGACGCCCCGAGTGCCGTTGAACCGATTCTTGCGGGCACGAGAGTTCTTCTGGCGGAGGATGGCCCCGACAATCAGCGACTCATCTCCTTCCACCTGCGCAAAGCGGGTGCCAGGGTGGAGATTGCCGACAACGGACGTCGTGCCATCGAACTGCTGACCAGCGACGGAACCTTCGATGGTCCCCTAGCCGCGCAACCCGCATTTGACCTGATCCTCACCGACATGCAGATGCCGGTCATGGACGGATACCAGGCAACCCGCGAGCTCCGCAGTCGCGGCTGCACGCTCCCCATCGTCGCGCTGACCGCCAACGCCATGAGCGGTGACGCGCAGCGCTGCCTGGACGCCGGATGCGATGCGTATGCCTCCAAGCCCATCGATCGCATCGCGCTGGTCGAGACCTGCCGCCGCGTGCTCGCGGTTCGGCGCGGCTCAGAACCGGCCGACAAGCCCGCCGCCGCCTGAAACCCGGTCACGCGGCCCGTCCACATCTTCACCGCTTCAGAGCGTCGCCGGCACCAGTGCCGCAATGACGTCTCTGGCTCGATACGAGAGATGCGACGGATCGATGTAAGGCCTGATGCAGTCAAGGTCATCGCCGGCCGTGAGCATCGGCGGTTCAGCGTACCCATCGCTTCGCACCTGTCCCAGGCCGATGTTCGCCGTCAGCGCATTGCACAGGCACTTGCGGCCGTGCGTGTCGTCCATCGCGCCGCCCTTGCGCAGAAAATCCACCTCGGGCTCGCCAGGGCAGCGATACCCAAGCGACCCATCACCCTTGCGATAGACCTTGCGAAGGTACCCAAGATCGCACATCCGCGGACGGTCCTCATACACCGGCTGTTCGCTCAGCGAGCCCGCAAGCGACGCCACCTTGAAGGGGAAGTTGGTGGGGGACGCGGCGGGATCCGTGAAGATCTCCGCCTTGCCATCAAGCAGCGAACCCAGGAACTGCTTGCGCAGCGAAGGCTCAAGCCCGGATTCATCGCAGAAAGCGAAAGCCGTTCCCACCTGTACACCCGCCGCGCCCTGCTGCAGGGCTTCCTCGAAGCGAGCACGCGAGGCACATCCGCCCGCCAGCCAGAAGGGAACACCCAGCGCTCTCATCTGCTCCAGATCCACCTCGTCGCGCACGCCATAGATCGGCTCTCCCTTGACTGAGAGCTGCTGCACACCACGCGGCGGAGCATTGTGTCCACCGGCAGTGGGGGCCTCGACGATGAACCCGTCGATCCCGCCCGGTGCCTTCTTGATCAGTGCCTTGGCCAGCGTTGCAGAAGAGACAATCGCCAGGAACGCCGGCTTTGCCATCGCTTCAGGAACACTCAGCCCGTGCGTTTCCCACATCACCCTTGGATCAAAGTGCGTGAAGTACTTCTGGTCGCCCGCATCCGCCACATCAAGCTGCAGGCTCGCCGGCTCATGTCGGCGCAGCACCTCCAGCAGCGGCGGAATGTCACCTGGAATGCCAGCACCCATCAGCACCACATTCACCCCGGCAAGAATCGCTCCGTAGAGGCTCGCCAGCGTCGGCAACTGAATCTTGTGAAGGTAGTTGATCCCCACCACCCCATCGTGCCCTTCCTTGGTCAGGAAGACCTCGACGAAGTTCGCGACCACGAAGAGCCATTGGCGCTCGGGCGCCATGTTGGCACGCGGCAGCGAGGCAAGCTTGTAGCGATGCCGCGGCGAACGATCGTCGTCATCTTCATCAAGCACCAGCGATGCCTTGGCACCACGTGGCACGAAGTACTTGTCGAGAATCCTGCTGGCCACCTGCGGCACCGGAAACGCCGCCAACGCCCGGCGCACATGGCCACCCGGATCGCCCTGACCAAGCCTGCGGATCAGAATGGTGTCCAGCGCGGTCCCGCTGACCACGCCCAACTGCCCCAGCGAAGCCACTTCGCGAGCCAGCACCCATCCAGATACACCAACACCCATTCCGCCCTGAATCAATCGCGGCAACATCGGTACAGACTCCGACACATGGGCCCCTTCTCCAAGGGGCGTTGACCGCCTTCCGTGACAATGGTAGGCGATTGGGCGATGAGGCCATGGCCGTCACCCGGTCACCGCTCGATGGCGATTCTTCAGGCCGCCCGTGAGAGTCGCCCGGCCCAATTTGCTGCGTGAATGCATGTTCCGATCAGCGCGCCTGGCTCGATTGGCTTGGTCGCGTATTCATCACACCCCGCATCGCGGCACTTTTGTGCATCCCCGGCCATCGCGTGGGCGGTCAACGCGACAATCGGCCCTTGATGCCCCATTGCCCGAAGTTGCCTTGCCAGGTCATATCCGTCCATCTCGGGCATCTGCATGTCGGTCAGAATCAGGTCGAACTCTGCCGGGCTGCGCAACACGCCAGCAGAATCGCTGCTCAGCAGTTCCAGGGCAAGTCGTCCGTTGGCGACGCTGGTCACCAGGGCACCGGCACGCTGAAGGTGGAAGGTGATGAGCCTGACATTGTCTGGACCATCCTCGGCCAGCAGGATCCGCATGTCCTCCAGAACCCGGGCCGCCGGCGCGAGCACTGGTCTGCCTGGGGTTCGCTCCGGAGCATCCTGCCTGCTGCCGATCTGGACCATCGTCACGCCCGCGATGTCACCCGTGGCAATCGATGCCGTGAAGGTGCTTCCCTGCCCTGCGCTGCTGGCGACCGTGATGTCACCTCCGAGCATCTGCGTCAGACGCTTGCTGATCCGAAGGCCCAGTCCGGTGCCGCCAAACCTCCGTGTCATCGACGCGTCGGCCTGCTCGAAGGCGCCAAAGAGCCGGTCCTGCTGCTCGGGAGACATGCCGATGCCGGTGTCCTGCACCGTGAAGCGCACCTGTCCCGACGCGGCATCATGATCGACATGAATGGTCACGCCGCCGACCTCGGTGAACTTGATCGCATTGCCTACGAGGTTCACGAGCACCTGCCGCAGTCGAACCGGATCGGATTGAATGACAGCTGGAACCGGTGCGGGACAGTGGGCCGCGAGGGTGATTCCCTTGGCGGAGGCCTTCACATGCATCAGGTCCAGCACATCGCGGATCAACTGTTCGGGTTCGACCCGGACCTGCTCGACGGTCATCTTGCCTGCTTCGATCTTCGAGAGATCCAGGATGTCGTTGATGATCGAGAGCAAGTGTTCGCCATTGCGCCGAATGGTGCTCGCTGCATCGCGACGTCGCTGGACCGACGCGGGCGCCTGGTCCTCATCGTCGAGCAGATCCGCGAATCCCAGGATGGCGGTCATGGGTGTGCGGATCTCGTGCGACATGTTCGCCAGAAACTCGCTCTTGGCTCTGTTGGCAACTTCCGCCGCCTCGTGCGCGGTCCGCAGGGCCGCAGCCGCCACTCGCTCCGATTCGGTCTTCTTCGAGATCTCGAGGCGGATGATCGCGGGCAGGCCTCCCGCCAGCCCCAGCACCAGGGGCACCCCGACCCCAGCTACCAGCAGCACCGTGGACCGGGAGTGGTCAAGAGCCGCCTGCAACCGGTTCATTGATGCGGCGTGTACTTCCCGTGACACCGCTCTCAGTGAACTGCTCGCCGCGGACTGTTCATCCAGCAGTCTGTTCAGATTCACCACAAAGGCACGCGATGCCCGCATCATGCCGATGTGCTCGAGCTGGGTCGACATCAGCGATCCTGGGAGCATCGCGATCAACTGCGTGGCCGCGTCCCGGCGCAGCGGTGCTCCCACCAGCAGATGTTCGAACTCGGCGAGCAACTCGCGCTGTTCATCGATCAACTCGGTCGGCACGTTCGAGATCCGGTCAAGATCACCCCGCATCCGGGCCGCCAACGGAGGAAGGATGTTCTCGCGAAGGTCCTCGATGTCGTCGGTGCTCAGTTCCTCCCGCAGGCGGGACGCCGCACCGGCAAGTTCACCCACATCAGTCCTGAGCAGCCCCAGTGTCGGGAGTGCCTCGATGCCCTCCTCCTCGACCGGCTCGTTGCGACGAAGTGCCCGCAGCGTGCGAGCCGCCGCAAGCTTGAGTGCCCCCTCGACCCGCTCGACTCCCCGATTCATCCCGGCGAGTATCGCCTGGAGTCTTTCGTGCATCAGGGTCAGTTCATGCTCGGTCTCGTGCCGCCGCGTGCGAAGCTCCATCCCTTGATGCAGCGCCGAAGCGATGCGCTGTGACGATCCTCGCACCTCCGGCATCAACGCATCGACTTTCGCCACGCCGGTTGCGACACCCACCTGTGCCAGCGCTCGAATCAGCTCCACGTGGTCATGCGCCGGCGGCGGCGGCAGCGAGCCATCAAACAGCCGCTCCAGATACCACTGGGTCCGGCGGCTGAGCGACTCTGCATTATCAGCGGAATCAATCGCGGCCCGGGACTCCAGTTCATAGGTCTCCCGCTCCACACGGGAGACGTTCAGTGCGTGGAAAACCACCCAGATCGTCGCGCCGGCGACAATCAGAACCAGCACCACGATCGCTGAGATCACGCGTGCCGATGAATGCTGGGCCAGCAAACGGTGCATCACCGGGGCTGCACTCCTTCCTCGACTCCGGCCGTCGGCCCGTCCGACGGCGCACGAGGCTCGCTGGGAGGCATCGAACGGACGATGCCCCCTTCGATCACGGTTCGCCACACATGCCCACCGATGGTGTGCCCATCGGCACGCATGCGAAGGTCATGCGCCGGCCCCAGACCGGCATCCATCACACCCAGGCCGCGGATCGCATCCACGATCGCTTCGCGCGACAGATCACCAGGGCTGCGCTCGATGGCAAGGAAGAGCGCCCTTGCCGCCAGGTACGATTCAAGCGATGCGTACGACGGTGCCTCACTGCTGGGCAACTGCGCCAGCGCCTTCTGGTAGTCCGCAATCGCCGGCACCTGCGAATCAAACGGCGGCACCACCTGCGTCACGAGCAACCCATCGGCCTGACTGCCAAGCTGCTCGGCCACATACATCGCATCCACGAACGAAAACGCCCCGATACGCGGCGAAAAGTGCGACTTGTGAGCCTCCCGCACGAACGCAATCGTCGGATCGCCCGCACCCGCAAAGATCACTCCCTTCGGCGCCGGCTCCATGAGCAGCAACTCACTCAGCCCACTCTCGATGTTCACGGTGTTGCGCTCATACCGCACATGTCGCACGCGCGAGACATCCACCATCCCATGCGACTTGAGCGCCGCGATGCCCCCCTCAAACGCCGTGTCGCCATACGCATCCTGCTGCGTGAAAAACGCCACTTCCTCCGGCTTGATGCCGGATTCAATGAAGGCGCTGATCAACTCCGCCACTTCCTCCACCAGCCCCGCTCTGAAGTTCACCACGTAGCGGTCCGGTGGACTCTTGCGAAGCACCGACCCGCCCGTGAAATAGCCGTACAGAAGCGTCTTCTTTTCCTGGGCAATCGGCACCGCCGTCACCGCGCACGGCGCGCCGACATTTCCCAGCACCCCGATGACCCGGTCCTCATCAATCAAGCGACGCATGTTCGCGCCCGTCAGACGCGGCTCGTAACCGTCATCCAGACTCACCAGTTCCACCGGTCGGCCCCGAAGACCCCCATTCCGATTGACCTCCCCAACCGCAGCCAGAATCCCCGCCCGCACCCGCAGCCCCAGTGGTGCCGTCGGGCCAGTGAGCGGTGCCGACTGCCCAAACTTGACCACGTCCTGATCGTCCTGGTTGGTCGCGATGGCAGGATTGGTGGTCAGGATCGCGCCAATCGCCACCGTGGCACTCGCCGCGATGGCGAGCAATGCCCGCCGAGTGGTTCGGATTGAGGTGTGCATACTCCGCTGATCGGAAATCGACCCGACACCTTCTGATTTCCAGCACTGGCGAATAACACCAAACTCCCGCATTCTGGGGAACTCGCACCTGATCTCACAGTGAACAGACCCTGTCAGGCTCAGCCATCACGCTTCCTTACGCCCGCCGCAAGACCGGAGAATTCCCTATTTCGCGACATCGCCATGCGAAAAGTCTTGGATTTGGGAACAAAGCCGCGTCAACCTCTTGAATTAGCTGAATAGATGAGTATCATATCAACAGATCATCATTGGTCGTTGCCTTGCAGCTCCCGTGATGATCTCAAGCTGGTTTTGCAGCGATTTCTTGCCTGAATCAGGGCGAATTCGATGCGAAGCGGTCGGGAAGGGCCCGTGAGACTTCCAGCCACAGTGGGGATTGGTCCGGAAGGTGTTTGGTGTTGAGGGTCGAGTTCGAATCGACAACGGTTAAATGGAATACTTTATCCGGTAGTCATTTGATCGTCGGCGTCTGGGTTCGGTTCGGGTGTTTGATTGTCATCGATTGCTCGCAAGGTCAAAGGAGTCACCATGTCATTTCCTCAGCAGACATCAAAGAGCAAGTCCGAAGTCATCTGGTTCTGCGCGATGATGATCGCATGCGGCTTCTTCGCCGTGGTCCCCATGCGGGCACCGCAGCCCAAGTCCGGGCCCGTGACTGCCGCACACCAGAATGCTGGCCCCTCCGATTCGCACGCCGCCGCGGCTGCCGGGCAGCTCGCCGCGAGCGTCGTCGCTATCGACTGAGCAGTTCCCTGGCACTGCCGCTCGCCTCTGAGCGCATGCCCCGCCTCAGGCCTTCAGCCGGTGCGAAAGCAACCCGGCACCTTCCTCCAGTATTCATGAAGATCAGCGCGCCCACCTACCCGAACATCTGGTAGACTCTCCTCGCTCATGCAACCTTGGAGTGAGGATCGCGTTCTTTCGCTTGCACCTGATGCTGCGTCGGCTTCCGCCGGCCGAGCACTTGCCATTGCCTCCAAATGGAGCGGCATGGGCAGCAGCGACCGCGCGGTGTGGGGCCTCTGCCAAGGCTCGGGCAAAGATCCATACCAGGCCCGCATCGATCTCTCCGAGCCCGCCTTCAAGTGCTCCTGCCCCAGCCGCAAGTTTCCTTGCAAGCACGGCATCGCCCTCTTCATCCTCTTCGCCCGCAACGCGGCTCAGTTCACGACCGCTCCCGAACCCGGCTGGGTCGCCGAGTGGCTCGCCTCCCGCACCGAGCGAGCAGAGAAGAAAGTCGAACGCGCCGTCGCCGCGGCTGAGAAGCCCGTGGATGTCGAAGCCCAGGCCAAGCGCGCCGCTCAACGCGAATCACGAGTGGGCGACGGGCTGGCTCACTGCCGCCTCTTCCTGGAAGACCTCCTCCGCCGCGGGATTGTCGCGGCTCGCACCGACGACGCCGCGGCATGGGAACGCCTCGCCGCCCGCATGGTCGATGCGCAAGCCCCCGGTCTTGCAACCTCCATCCGCGAAGTGCCCGCACTCATGGCTTCGGGCGACGGCTGGGAAGAACGCACCTTTGCCCACATCGGCCGCCTCCACCTGCTCGTCAGCGCGGGCGAACGTCTCGCCCAACTCCCCGCCGAGGTCGCACAGGATGTCCGCACGGCCTTGGGATGGACCCAGTCGAAGGAAGAAACACTTGCCAGCGCAGGACTCACCGATCAGTGGCTCGTCCTGGGCCAGATCACGCAGGCCGATGATCGGATCCGCACCCGCCGCACGTGGCTCTGGGGCGTGAATCATGCTCGTATTGCACTGATTCTCGACTTTGCCGTAGGGCCACAATCCTTCGACCTAACGCTTGCCAGCGGAACTCGCTTCGATGGTGAAGTTGCGTTCTACCCCGCCCGTCTTCCGCTTCGTGCACTCGTCAAATCCCGCGAGATGAAAGGCGAACTCAGTGCTTCCTCGTTTGCAGGTGCCGATGCCACGATCGAAGCCGCGTTGATGCGTCATGCACAGGCGGTCGCAGTCAACCCCTTCCTCACGCGCTGGCCACTCGTGCTTCGCGAGGTCCGCATGGCCCGCCGCGGTGATGCGTGGTACCTTCGCGATGCAACCGGTGCGAGCCTGCCGATCTCGCCCCTCCAGACCGGTCGCGACATGCTCTGGAAGCTGCTCGCCTGTGTCGGTACCGACCCCTTCGCAGCCGGGGTCGAGTGGGATGGCACGCATGCAATGCTGCTTGGGGCCGCCACACAGAACGGGTATCTCGACTGCTCGCCCCGGGAGGTGGAGTCATGACCCTTCCGGCCAATCCTCCACAGCAGCTGCGCGATTTGTGCATCGCGGCGAGCCTGGGCACGGATCGTGCGCCCGGCCACACGCCGCGTACGTTGCTGCATGCCGCGTCGACGTTGGAACTGGCCTCGCGAGCCGGCGCCGTTCCCAAATCAGTCGCGGATGATCTTCCCATGTGCGAGCCGGAATCGCAGCCGCTTGCTTCGGACGCGGCGTGCACGGTGGCACGAACGGCTCTGGAGATGGGCGATGTTCCGGTGATGCTTGAATGGCTCGCAGCGGCGACCCGCCGCGGCGTGCGCGCCGATGGCTTGACGCTCGCCGGGTTGATCACTCGCCCTCAGCACTATCGCGCCTTCCACGCTCGCATCGAACCGGTGCTGGGGGCGCGGGGGCGGTGGCTGCTGAATCTGCACCCGTCATGGCGCACGCTTCGCACGACGCCGCTCACGCCCGCCGAAGAAGTGACGCTCTGGGAGACCGGAAAGCTCGCCGAACGCAAGGAACTGCTGACTCAGGTGCGCCGCCGCGATCCCGCGGCGGGGCTCGCCCTCGTTCAATCAACCTGGAAGAGCGATGAGGCCGAGCAGCGAGCCGCCTTCGTGGAAATCCTGCGTCTGCAGGCGCAAGCAGCAGATGAGCCCTTCTTCGACCTCGCGATGAAGGACCGCTCGGTCGCAGTGCGCACGCAAGTCGTGTTGGCCCTGGGGGGCATTCCCGGTTCCAAGCTGCGTCGTCGGATGAACCTGCGGGCGTGCGGGATGATCGAGGTGGTCAAAGGCCGCACTTCGCCGCGGCTCACGATCAACCCACCCGCAAAGCTGACGGATGAACTCGAAGAAGACGGCATCATCAAGCAGTATGGAGTGGGGGTGCGTGCCAGCATGGTCCGGCAGATCATCGCGCTCACCGACCTTCCTGAACTCGCCGCGCACTGCGAGTGCTCGCCCGAGCAGATGCTCAAGCAGCTTGAGAAGGATGATTACTTTGCTGACCTGCTCACCGGCCTGTGTGCCGCGGCGACGCAAAGCCGCGATGAGAGCTGGTGCCTGGCGGTGGGGCCCTACCTGCCCGCGCTGAAGCAACTCGATCGCCAGTTGCTGATGGGCTTCTGGTCGGCGATCCCGTTCGGAATGAGCGAGCGACTGCGGCTTGACGCGGCGTCGGCCTCGGGGCTTCAGCCGGAGGACCGGTGGCGATTCGCGGTCGATTCGCACCATCCCTGGAGCGAGTCATATTCGCGGGCCATCATTGAGGCGCTGTTGGGAGTGCCGCTGGATCAGCGCGACTGGATGACGGTTGATGGTCTGGTCTACGCCGCGGCACGGCTTGTCTGGCCCAGTGCCGGCGAGGCGTTCATCACGATGATCCAATCGCTCTCGCCTGCGGGCTACGCCCCTTCCCATCTCGCCAGATCCATCGAACGCGTCCGACTTCGGGCACAGATTCACAAGGAGTTTCCGTCATGACCACCACCAAGCCCGTTGAAGTGCTGCGCGACTCGGCCGAACGCCAGTTCGCCGGTGAACTCGCCGCGATTGCCAAGGCCGATACCCGCGAACGCCCCGCGATGTGGAAGCTCTCGCCCTGGGGCGTTGTCACCTACCTCATGGGCGGCACGCTCAAGGATGGAACGGTGATCACGCCCAAGTACGTCGGCAGCCCGCGGCTCATCGAGATCGCAGTCGCGACGCTCGCCACCGATCGGGCGCTCCTGCTGCTGGGTGTGCCGGGAACGGCCAAGAGCTGGGTGAGCGAACACCTCGCCGCGGCGATCAGCGGCGATTCCACCCTTCTGGTCCAGGGCACAGCGGGCACGCCCGAAGAAGCCATCCGCTACGGCTGGAACTACGCCATGCTCCTGGCCAAGGGCCCATCGCGCGAAGCGCTTGTGCATAGCCCCGTCATGCGGGGCATGACGGAAGGTAAGATCGTCCGCATCGAAGAGCTCACCCGCATGCCCAGCGATGTGCAGGACACGCTCATCACCATCCTCTCGGAAAAGACGCTGCCGGTGGCTGAACTGAATCAGGAGATCCGCGCGGTGCGGGGCTTCAACATCATCGCCACCGCCAACGATCGCGACAAGGGCGTGAATGAACTCTCCAGTGCGCTCAAGCGCCGTTTCAATGCTGTCGTGCTGCCGGTTCCTGAGACGATGGAAGAGGAAGTGCAGATTGTCCAACGCCGCGTCGAGCAGCTCGGGCGCGCACTCGAACTGCCCGCGGCGATGCCCGCACTCTCCGAAGAGATCCTGCGCGTTGTCACAATCTTCCGTGAGCTGCGCGATGGAAAGACGACCGATGGCAAGAGCAAGCTCAAGCAGCCCAGCAGTTCGCTCTCTGCAGCAGAGGCGATCAGCGTCGTCACCAACGGCATCGCGCTGGCGACGCACTTTGGTGATGGAACGCTCCGGGCGGGCGATGTCGCCAGCAGTCTGATTGGTGCGATCATCAAGGACCCTGTGCAGGACCGCGTGGTGCTGCAGGAGTATCTCGAGACGGTGGTGAAGGAACGCGATGGCTGGAAGGACCTCTACCGGGCCTGCAAAGAGGTGATGTGATGGCTCGATTCCGGTAGCGCCCGAAGCACCCATGACGACTCCGCAGCTCCACATTCTCGGCATTCGCCACCACGGCCCGGGTTCAGCCCGGCTTGTGCAGCGTGCGCTTGAACAGCTCAAGCCCGATGCGGTGCTGATCGAAGGGCCCGCGGATGCGGCCTCGGTACTCGAACTCGCGGCAGATCCGGCGATGAAGCCTCCTGTGGCGTTGCTCGTGTACGAACCGCAGGAGCCTTCGAACGCTTCGTTCTATCCCTTTGCGACTTTCTCGCCCGAATGGCAGGCGATGCGGTATGCGCAGGAGCAGTCGGTGCTGGTGCGGTTCATTGATCTTCCTCGCTCGCTGCGGTGGGATGCCCCCGGTGAGAAGGCCGACGCAGAGAAGCCTGAGAAGGACGGGGCCAAGGGCAAGGCCGGAGGGGCTGGCGAAGATGACCAGCCATCACACGCATCAGGGCCTGAAGGAGATCCGTCGCGTGAAGCGCCACTACGTCGGCGTGATCCGCTGGAAGCTTTGGCGCACGCCGCGGGTTTTGAGGATGGTGAATCGTGGTGGGGCAGGCTCATCGAAGAACACCGGGGCGATGCAAGTGCTGGTGGAGGTAGTGGGGGAGGTGGGGGGGAGCATCCGATGGTGCTCTTTGATGCCATTCGCGAAGCGATGGACGCGGTGCGAGCCAGGACGATGGCTGAGAGTGGTGGTGCGTCAACGACGCTCGAGGCTGAGTCGATCGTGCGTGAAGCACACATGCGTCGCTGCATCCGTGCGGCGCTCAAGGAGGGTCACACCAACATCGCGGTCATCTGCGGCGCGTGGCATGCGCCGGTGCTCACAGCTCAATCGCTCAAGGAGCATCCGGTCAAGGAAGATGATGCACTGCTCAAGCCGCTGGAGAAGCGAAAGACTGCCGCGACGTGGATTCCCTGGACCTTCGAACGCCTCGCGGCGGATTCCGGCTACGGCGCAGGCATCACCAGCCCCGGCTGGTACGAACACCTCTGGCTCCATCAGAACAAACTGGCCGAGCACTGGCTCGCGCGGGTCGCGCGGTTGATGCGCGATGAAGACCTCGAAGCCTCGCCCGCGAGCATTGTCGAAGCAGTGCGGCTCGCCCAGGCACTTGCCTCGCTGCGAGGCATCACCACGCCCGGGCTGGAAGAACTCACGCAGGCCACGCTGGCCATCTTCTGCCACGGCAATCCGCTGCCGCTGCGCGTCATTGAACGCAAGCTCATCGTGGGTGATCGTCTGGGCGAAGTGCCCGAGGCTTGCCCGAGCGTGCCTTTGCAGCAGGATCTGGCGGCTCTGCAGAAATCGCTTCGTCTCAAGGTCAGTGCCGACAGCGTGCTGCTGGATCTCGACCAGCGCAAGCCCACGGATCTGGCCAGGAGTCATCTGCTCCATCGCTTGAACCTGCTGGACATTCCCTGGGGCAAGCTCGACGCCGATCAGCGCCAGCGCACCAGCACCTTTCATGAAGTCTGGACACTGCAGTGGAAGCCCGAGCTTTCGGTTGCCCTCATGGTCGCGGCACGCTGGGGCAACACGGTCGAGCAGGCCGCGAGTGCGATGGCGCAGCATCGGGCCAAAGCGGCTACTTCGCTGCCGCAGATGAGCGAGATGCTCAGTGAGCTCCTGCGTGCCGATTTGCCCGAGGCGGTCACCGTGGTGGTGGCCCGCATTCAGGAGCTCGCCGCGGTGGCGACGGATGTGGCGCACCTCATGGAAGCACTGCCGCCTCTGGCCTCGGTGCTCCGCTATGGCGATGTGCGCAATACAGCCTCGGGCCTCATCGAGCCGATCGTCATCGGCCTTGTGGCGCGGATCTGTGCCGGATTGCTGCCGGCGATGGGTTCGCTGGACGATGATGCCGCCGCGGCGATGCGTCAGCGCATTGATGCGGTGCAGAGCGCACTCAAACTCCTCGAACGCACGGCACTGCGCGATCAATGGCATGAGGCCTTGCGCAAGGTCGGCGATGCGCAGGTGCATGGTCTGGTGGTCGGGCGAATCTGGCGCGTGCTGCTGGATGCCGGGGTGGCCGCGGCGGATGAGACTGCATCGCGACTTTCCTTTGCACTCTCGCCGGGCAACGACCCGCAGCACGCCTCTGCATGGCTGGAGGGGTTCCTCGCTGATTCGGGGCTGGTGCTGGTGCATGATCCGCAGATGCTGGGGGTGATTGATCGATGGGTCACGGGCCTGCCCCGTGATGTGTTCGAGCAGATCTGCCCGATTGCACGTCGCACTTTCGCCACCTTTGAGCGGCCGCTGCGCCGGCAGCTGGGAGAACGCATTCGTGCGATGGCGACGGGTGGTGTGCAGCATGGCCCACAGGGAGGCCATGGTGCAGCATCCACCGACTCATACAACGCCGCTCGGGGCGACCTCGTGGCGCCCATTCTCGCGCTGCTCCTGGGAGAAGCTGCATCATGACACCTCCGACTTCTGATTCTTCGGAGCGGCTCGAACGTTGGCGCTTGCTGCTGGGTGGCGACGATGCTGATGGCACGGGCATCAGTCTTTCGGGGCGTGCGTTGTCGATGGATAAGGCGCTGAGCGCGCTCTATGACCCGCAGGAACGCCGGGGCGGACTTGGTGCATCGGCCCCCAATGCTGCGAGATGGCTGGGTGATATTCGCGAGTTTTTCCCCAGTTCCATCGTCCGTGTGATGCAGAAGGATGCAATCGATCGGCTCGGCATGCAGCGTCTGCTCTTTGAACCCGAGATGCTCGGGGCCATCGAGCCGGACATCAATCTGGTGACGACGCTGATGTCCCTCTCGGGCGTCATTCCGCAGAAGGCCAAGGCCACTGCACGCGAGATCGTGCGGCGCGTCGTCAGCGACTTGCAGCGCAAGCTCGATGCGCCGATGCGTCAGGCCGTCTCGGGCGCGTTGAAGCGATCGACCCGCACCCGAAGGCCGCGGCATCACGAGATCGACTGGAACCGCACCATCCGCGCCAACCTGAAGCACTATCAGGCCGAGTATCGCACCATCGTCCCCGAAACCCGCATCGGGTACGGCCGCAAACGCCAGCAGCTTCGCACCGTGATCGTCTGCATCGATCAGTCGGGCTCGATGGGTGCGTCGGTCGTCTATTCGGGTGTCTTCGGTGCGGTGCTGGCTTCGCTGCCGGCGCTTCGCACGCATGTGGTGGCGTTCGACACCAGCGTGGTGGATCTGACGGAGAAGATGTCAGATCCGGTGGATGTGCTGATGGGCGTGCAGCTGGGCGGTGGTACTGATATCAATCGTGCGCTTGGGTACTGCCAGGGCCTGGTGACGCGGCCGCGTGACACGATTCTGGTGCTGATCACCGATCTGTATGAGGGCGGGAATCGCCAGGAGATGATCAAGCGTGCCGCGGCGTTGGCTGGCGCTGGCGTGAAGATGGTCACACTGCTCGCGCTGGCCGATTCGGGAGCACCCGCATTTGATTCGCAGAATGCCGCGGCATTCGCGACGCTTGGCATCCCCAGCTTCGCCTGTACTCCCGACAAGTTCCCCGACCTCATGGCCGCGGCTATCAATCAACAGGACCTTGGCCAATGGGCAGCCCAGCAGGGCCTGAGCACGACGCGCGAGCAGGAGACGGTGTGAGCGGTGGCGAGGCACTCGGTGGCGAGGCACTCCCGTGCCTCGGTCCCGCGGCACTCCGTGCCGCAGTCCAGAGGCACTCCTGTGCCTCCCTCTTGATCTCCTTGCCTCCTCACCGCACCCTCCGCAATCAACCCCTTCCCGCTCCCTTGACAAACATCAAGTCGTCCCAAAGGGACGCCTTGCTGAGTGCATAAACGTGAAGCTGAGCCGAATCATCGGCCGCGACGACGACCGGCCCGCGGCAATACCGTAGAACCTGCACTGAGTCGAGTGGCTAGTGTTGGGCACCATTTGCGTTGCGGTGCGCACCCCGCGGCGACCTCAGCGGTGGGAATCGATCATGAACATACGAAATACAAGCAGAACGCTCGTACTCGTCGCCAGTCTTGGTGGTGTTGGCTTCCAGGTCCAGACGCCCGCACTGGCACAGGGCCCTGAGGCGGCTGCGCCGCCTGGTGCGCCGGAGGCGGTGAAGGGTAAAGAGACCGATTGTGTGCAGGAGTGGGCGGATCTGGTCGAGCGATACCAGCCCATCGGCGGGCAGGATGTCAGGGCACCCAATGCACACGATTCATTGGTCCAGATTTTCGCGCTGATTGAGGGTGTGAATCAGAGAGTCTGGAAGTCAGTCCACGCAACGCCACCGGATTTCGAGACGGTCTACTCAAGGCGTGAGGGCGAAGCGGCCGGTGATGAAGCAAGCCGACAGCGTGCCGCGGCATTGGTGATGCTTGAGGAGCTCGATCGCTCCGAGTTCGATGCGCTGTTCGCAGAACTGGTCGGACGCGCACGGGCGGTGGTTCCGCCGATTGATTCGCCCAAGCGGGCTGCGGAGCTCGAGGCGATGGGCATCGCAGAATCCGAGTCAGTTGGCTCCAGGCTCTTGGGTGCAACGCTTCCCGAACTGTCAAAGGTGCGGAATGCGACTCGCATCAATCTTGCGAGAATGCATCAGGCCGCCGCGGCGGGTGATTGGAACCGCCTGGTCCGCTGCTTCGAGCAGATTCTTGCAATGGCGCGCGTCGTGTCGCACCAGCCTTCACAGCTGGATCGACTCACGGCGATGGCGGTTGCTTCTGTGGCAATGATCCATGTGCGCTGGCACATTACGGAAGGCAGGCCAAATGACGCAGTTCTGGAAGCGATTACGGCAGCGATGGAGCGGCAGCTGCGCTTTCCTCCCATGGAGTTTTACTCTGAAGGTGAAAAGCTGATGGTGCTGGACATGCTCAGCTTGACATTCAAGCAAAGGGGCCTGAAGCTGATTCTGCCTGTGGAAGGGGAACAGCCGGATGAGAAGGGTGAGGCACCAGAGCCTCGTAAGCCAGGCAAGGCGACGGTGCGGCAATCGTTGGAAACGATCATTGAGTACTACAAGCTGGTCAAGAAGGAAGTGGCTCTGGCTCGCTTTGAACGCGCGCCTCTGGCAACCGACCGACGCACGTTCGAGCAGGAACGCATTGTTCGGCGGGTTCCTCTCCTTGAACCACTCATCAAAACCGTGGACATGATGATGAACAGCGCGGATCAGTTCGAACTGGAGCGTGCAGGAACGCGGGCGTTCATCGCGGTCGAACGCAGCCAGCGGGCCACCGGTGTTTGGCCCGCAACGTTGAATGACGCGGCGAAGCAGCCGCAGCTGAGCACGATGATCGATCCATGGAGTTCGAATCTGCCGGTGAAGTATCTCCGCCTCGACGCGCCGGATGCGTACGGCCGCAACTACCTCATCTACTCGGTCGGAGTCGATGGCGAAGACGATCGCGGCAAGGAACTCGAGAAGGCCAAGCGGTTGGATGCGCTGAACAAGCCGCTGACGGTTGGGGCGGATTTCGTGATCAATTTGCCGCGGGAGTGATGGAGGAATGCCGCGAGCACCAATCACGCGGACGCCCTCCATCCTGCACCCGGTTGGGGTGAGTGCGCCCCGCCACGGAAACTCGTGCGGGCTTCACATGCCTCCCTCATCGTCGCCTGTGAGGGTCTGCAGATACTTGTGATATGAGAAGGCTCGATCTCGTTGTTTGCCGCTGGATTCCTTCAGCACTCCTGCGTTCACGGCGAGGTCGACGGCCTTCCTTGCGGTTGGCGCAGAGACCTTCAGGAGTTTGGCCACGAGCGGAACCGTGACGACCGGATGCTCTGGCAGCAGGTCAAGCAGTTGGAGCGAACTGACCGTTGCACGCTGTGCCGACGAAAGCTGCCGGCGGTCATCGCCAAGCAAATCGAAGAGCTTTCCTGCAACATCGACTCCGTCATCCGCCGCCTCGCGGATGCACTCGAGGTAGAACGCAGTCCAGCCTTCCCAGTCACCGTCGTTGCGGACTGCGGAGAGCCGCGTGTAGTACTCGCGATGGTGTCGCTTGAATGCAAGACTGAGATAGAGCAGAGGGACCGGCATGAGTTTCCAGTGCTCAAGAAGCAAGGCGATCAAGAGCCGGCCGATGCGGCCGTTGCCATCGAGAAAGGGATGGATCGTTTCGAACTGGACATGGGCAAGGCCGGCCCGGATCAGCAGCGGAAGCGGGTCGTCACCATGGATCCATCGTTCAAGCTGCATCATCGCGTCAGGAACGCACTCGGGCGGCGGCGGAACGAACGATGCGTTGCCCGGGCGAGTACCGCCGATCCAGTTCTGCGTCTTGCGAATCTCCCCCGGTGCTTTGTCTGCTCCTCGAACCCCGCGCATCAGTAGGCGATGTGCCTCGCACAAGAGGCGCGTGCTCACGGGCAGGCCATTGGGATTCGCCAGTTCGGCACGCGCATAGGTGATCGCAGCAACGTAGTTGCACACCTCTTCGACATCGTGGGGTCTCTCGGCGTCGTTCGTTGCCTCGAAGGTCATCACCTGTCGGAGCGTGGCCTGCGTGCCCTCAATCTGCGAAGAGATCACAGCCTCTTTGCGAACAAAGCCGTAGAGAAACCAACCGGTACTCGGCACCATCCGCCCCGCCACCTGCAATCGCGCGAGGCCAGTCATCGCCTCAGCGTGCAGCTGGCCGAGCGGGCCATCCAGCACGAGATCCGGGTTTGCTGGAGGTAAGGCGTTCGGCACGAACGCCTTCACCGCTTCGCCGGCAACGGTCGAAATTCGGCTTGTGCCAGTGACCCGTGCCATATCTTCAAACCACCTTTCAATACTGGTAGAAGCTTGGGAAGCGATCCTTTCTTAGCCGACGTCAACTAAGAAAGAACTCTTTCTTAGTTGACGTCACTAAGAAAGGATTCTTTCTTAGTCGACATCACTAAGAAAGGATTCTATCTTAGAAGAGATCGCTAAGAAAGGACGCTTTCTTAGTGACGATTGGAAAGGAACGCTTCGGCTGGCTCAGTTATGGGGCTAGCGGCTGAAGACAGGTGAAAACACCTGCTTTTGCCAGGCGTTTGCCAATAAACATGCTCGGGTGATTCTCACCTGCGAGAACATCCCCGCATCGCCTATCCCCTCGAATCGCTCCAGAACCGGTCAGATGCCGCTGAGAGTACGCTACGGGGCGATCGAATACGATCAAACTCCTATCAAATGGCGGATCGTGTCGCGGCACCCGGTGTCTCTTGGGGTATGGCATTTGCACGCATTCCTCCGCCCCGGCCCGCGCTGTGGCCGCGCCCGCATTTCCCCCCCCCTCTCCCCCTTCGAGCCCCTTCATGACCACGCCCACCCTCAGCCGGCCCCTCAACGTCTTCCAGACCGCCGCGCCGTGCAACAGTCGCATCGACGGCCTCGCGGCGATGGTCGGCCGCACTCCCCTCATCGAGATCCGCTACCAGAGCAAGGGCCACCCTCGCCGCGTCTTTGCCAAGTACGAACAGAAGAACATGACCGGCTCCGTGAAGGATCGCATGGCCCTGTGGATCCTGCGCGAGGCCTACGCCCGGGGCGAGCTGCAGCCAGGCGACACCATCGCCGAAGCCACCAGCGGCAATACGGGTATCTCGTTCGCCGCGATGGGGCGTGCGCTGGGCCACCCGGTGCGCATCTACATGCCCGATTGGATGAGCCGCGAACGCGTCATGCTCATCAACTCCTTCGGCGCGCAGGTCGTTCCCGTCTCGCATGAACAGGGTGGATTCAAGGGGAGCATCGCACTGGCTGATGCGTTTGCAACGAGCGAAGCCGCGGCGGGCCGCCGCGTCTTTCTCCCGCACCAGTTCGACAACCCCGCCAACGCCTTCGCACACGAAGTCTCCACCGGCCCCGAGATCATCGCGCAGCTCGAATCCATCGGCCTGGCCGCCAACGCCTTCGTCGCGGGCGTCGGCACCGGCGGCACCGTCATGGGCGTTGGCCGCGCGCTGCGCAGCAAATGGCCGGGCGTGAAAGTGCATCCGCTCGAACCCGCCAACTCGCCCACGCTGCGCACCGGCCACAAGGTCGGCGCTCACCGCATTCAGGGCATCAGCGATGAGTTCGTTCCCAGCATCGTGAAGCTCGATGAACTCGATGAGATCATCGATGTCTGGGATGGTGATGCCATCCTTGCTTCGCAGCAGCTTGGAGCCATGGGCCTGGCCGTGGGCATTTCATCGGGCGCGAACTTCCTGGGCGCGAATCGCCTGCTTGATCAACTCGGTGATGATGCCATCGTCGTCACCATTCTCTGCGACAGCAACAAGAAGTACCTGAGCACCGATCTCTACCGCGATGAGCCAGTGCGTGCTGAATACGCAGCTCCAGGCATCGAACTGCTCGGCTGGCGAGCCATCGGATGTGAGCCCTGCTGCGGCGGAGGCTGCGCGGGCAATTGAAGATCCCTCATTTCGTGCGCAACGCATGAAGGAAGATTCCCGCACCGCTGCTGCAATCAGCGTTGAAGCGCGGGCAGACTTCCCCCATCGCAGCTGCATTCATCACTGCAGCGTGGCTTCGCCGCGCCGATGCGGTATGGTTCACACAGCGGTGAGGGCACGAGGCTCTCCCAACGCACGACGAAACTTTCAGGAAGGGATTTCAACATGAACGAATCAAACAGCACTTCACGGACGCTCGAGATCGACGGAATGTCCGGCGATGTCTGCGTCAAGAAGGTCACCGATGCACTCAAGGCTGTGCCGGATGTGAAGACCAGCTCAGTCAAGGTCGGCTCGGCCGTCATTGTCGCGGATCAGCACGGTTGCAGCGCTGCATGCTCGGGCATCGATGCCGCGGGCTTCCATGCACGCGAATCCGCAGCATCCAAGGCGGCCTGTGCCTCGAAGCACCCCGCCGGTGCTGCACCCATGCCCGCCAAGGCAGACAGCCATCAGCCCGCTGGTGCGCCGCCGATGGCCCCCAAGGCTGACAGCCAGCATCCCGCTGCGGCGAACGCGCCCAAGCCCGTCACGCCGCCCCAGTTCAACAAGAAGCCCGAGCAGGGACCGATGGGCTCGCCCGCCAAGGTCGCCCAGCCTGCAAAGTAAGTCACGTCCTCGTGTGCCACGCCTGTGGCGCACGAGGACTCCCGCGGCTGCTGGCCCGCTCATCCAGTTCAGTTTCAAGCATCCTCCCTGCGGCACTGCACCCGACCGTTTCGAACAACGCGGCACGCAGCGCACGCAGCACCGAGCGAAACGACCAGGATTCGCAACCAACGCCAGAGACCGCCGCTCGAACGCAACTCCCCAGCCTGCACTGAAGCCCCACTCAGTTACTCGCGGGGCTCAGTGCAGCTGGCCGATGGCAGGCCACTCACCTCCTGCCCCTCTCCGACTCCCACCCAACGCCGCGGCATGCTGCGTGGAGCCGACCACGGCCCGCAGCTGCTCAGCCCATGCACAAGGACCAGCACTCATGGCATCCCCCCAGACCGTTGACGGATCTGAATTCAAGCACGATGTTCGCAATCTCGGCCAGGGTGTCGATGCCCTCAAGGCCGACATCGGCCAGCTCGGTCGCACCGGACTCGATGCCGCGCACTCCGGTGCTGCGGAACTGAGGCAGGGCGCCCAGCACGCCGTCGATGTCGCCCGCGAAAAGGCACACGAGAACTACGAGAAGGCCAGAGACTCGGTCAACCACGCTGCTCACTCCATGAAGGACGTCATCACGCACAATCCGATCACCAGTATTGGTATCGCAGCTGGCGTGGGACTCCTGCTTGGTCTGATCGTGTCACGCTCCAGGAACTGAACATGAAGGCCATCGCTCAGCTGGTCGTCCGCCTCTTTGATCTGGTCGAAGCCGAAGGCAGAAGCCTGAGGTCCGTGGTGCGCGATGAAGCACGCCTCGCACACGCCGCGGCGACCGACATCGCACTGGGGCTCGCCCTCCTGCTCATGGCCATCCCGCTCTGCATCGGAGGGATCACACTGCTCGCCGTGAGTTTCATGTGGTGGCTCGAGACACAGGTGAGTCGATCACTCGCCGCGTGCTTGACCGGCCTCGTGATCCTCGCGGCGGGCGTTTTGCTTCTGGCCTCCTTCCGCCTCATTGCCCGCAGGACTTCCTCATGAACCTCGCCCCGGGCTCCAGCCAACCTCCAGATCCCGCCACGCTGCCGCACGCGCCGCCACGACCCGAACTCTCCACGCGCGATGCCAAAGCACAACTCCTCTCCTGGGCCCATCAGCATGATGGTCGCACCAGTCGTGCTCGCGCCTCACTCCCCGCCATCGCGACCGGCGGCGCGCTCGCCTTCCTGCTGGGCCTCGCCCTCACCTGGAAACGCCAGCCCGCTCGACCCGTCACCGAATCCGCATCGACACTCCGGCGCGTCGGCCGCGGTATCACCGCCTGGGCCTTCCTCGCCCGCTTCATCCCCTGGCACCATGTCGCCGCGGCGGTCACCGCTCAACGCCTCAGCCCCGCAGCCAAGGGAACGCCAACCCCGCGCGCCACGCCACCTTCCACCCCAGCCCCGAATCCCGCACCGCCGGTCCGCTGACTGCCCCCCGGACAAGGGGCCGCTCCAAAGTCGCGCCGTGGACCGAAAACACGCATGCATGGCCCGCAATGCCTTCGGGGCACCTGACATTCACACGCTGTAAGTGGATTCCTTGGCCTCCCGGTCGAACACCGACTCCGCATAAGTGGTATAGACTCCTCGTCGCAATTGCCGATGCAGTCTTCACCTTACCGCTGATGCCAACCCCGCTCGTCAAGCTCATCGTGGCCCTCCTGCTCATCGCGCAGGCGTGGCTTGGCTTTGCACGCGGCGAGATCATCTGCATCAAATGGGGAACCTGCACCTGGCACGAAACCCTCCCATCCTGCAGCCACGCCGAGGGTGAACACCAGCATGTTCACTCTCAGGCCGAAATCAATATCCCCTGCTCGGAACTCGCCGCATTCGCCGGTCATCATCTGCACAGCCCGCTGGTCGCCATTCAGCTTGATCAGCCCGCCTGCGGCTGCCACCTGCACATCCCTTCACCCAGCGATCGCCCTGTGCACCCCTCCTCGCGTGCCCAGCTTCCCGAGCCGCGCGAACTCTTCGTGCCACTCGTTGTCGCCATTCTCCGCTGGAACAGCGTGCCACCGGTGCTCCCCAACACCGCGGCGTGCCTCGACGACGCACGAGCAGCGCCTTCGCGCACCCTGCTGACCACGCGGCTGCTGATCTAGCAACGCCACGCGCCCATCAGTACGCCCCGGTGCACCCAGCGTGCGCTGCCGCGATGATCGTGCGCACCCTCGACACATCGACCGCTGGCGATCCGGACCGCTTCCGATCGCGGAGCCACTCCCTTGGTCTGGGTGTCCGCGGCATGGTGCCACGCGGGGTTCTTCCTCTCATCCACATCCGGTTCCAACGTTCTGCACTTCTCGCTGCCGTCGCATGCGAGGTGATGCGGGCTGCCGCGTGATTGCAACTCAGTATTCCATGAATCACCCACACACTCACTCGACGCGGCCGCTTCTGGCCGGGCTGACCCTGTCACTGCCCATGTTGCTGGTCATCTGCGGCGGCTGTCAGAGCTATGCGCCAAAGCCGCTGGCCCTCTCCGACCACGCCGCGGCGTTCCTCGCCCGACTCCCCGAGCCTTCCACCCTGGATCCGGCCCAGCCTGCGAGTGCCACGCCATCAACGTTTGACCTCTCGGATGGCCTTTCACTCCCCGAGGCGGAAGCGGTGGCCCTTGTGTTCAATGCAAAACTGCGCGTGGCGCGGCTTGATGCCGGCATTGCCGCTGCCGCGGCGGAGCATGCGGGCCTGTGGGAAGATCCCGTCCTTGGCGTCGATCTCACCCGCATCATCCAGAGTGCTCCCCATCCCTGGAAGCTCGCCTCATCGCTGGGCCTGACGATTCCCATCAGCGGACATCTCACGGCACTCAAGGAAGAAGCCAGCGCCGAACATCGGGCCACGCTCACGCGCGTCGCCCGCGACGAGTGGCAGACACGCATCGAGCTGCGCCGAGCCTGGCTGCATTACACAGCACTCGAAGCGCAGCTCGCCACGCTCACCCAGCATCTGGCGACGGCCGATCAGGTCCTGGCCATCGTTGCCCGCATGGAAGAAGCCGGTGAGATCGGTCGAACCGAAGCACGGCTTTTCCGCATCGAGCGGACGGGCGAAGTGGCCCAGCGCTTCCGACTCGAATCAGAACGTGACGGGGCAGTGCTCACCATCCGTGAACTGCTCGGCCTCTCCCCTCAGGCACCACTCACGCTGGTTGCCGCAAACGCGGCTGGGATGCGTGCGACGATGGATGCCTCGCAGTCGCTCGAATCCCTCGCCAACGCCGCGGCGGCCACCAATCAGGACGTACAGGTCGCGGAGGCTGAGTACGACGTAGTCGAGCACACGCTGGCGACGCAGATCCGAAAGCAGTATCCTGACCTTCAGGTGGGACCAGGTTATGGGCGAGAAGATGGCGATGATCAGGCACTGCTCGCGATTGCATTGCCTCTGCCGCTGCTGAATCGAAATCGTCAGGAGATCGCCAAAGCGACCGCGGCGCGTGAAGTGGCCCGTGAACGGGCCGGCGCGGTGATGGAACAACTGATCGCCGATCTGGCGCGGGCCCGGGCTTCGCTGCACGCCGCGGCGGCACATCGCCAACTGCTCGAAGCTGAACTCATTCCCCTCACCGACGCCCAGTACGCCGATGCCCGCGCCCTGGCGAAGCTGGGTGAGATCAACACGCTCATTCTGCTCGAGGCGCTCAAACGCCAGCAGGAAGCCCGCGCTTCGCACATTGAAGCGTCACTGCGCGAGTCGCTTGCCATGCTGCGGCTTGAAGAACTCATCGGCCCCCTCCCGGCCTCGAATCCGCCCGCCACCGACACAACCCCCATCGCGCCCTCCGCCGAGAACCACTGAGCAAGGAACCGCCTCATGCAGATCAACTCACTCACCGCGATCGGCACTGCCGCGATCCTCGCCCTGCTTGCAGGCTGCAAGCATGCCCACGACGATGCCGCCGTGCATGACGACCACGACCACGAAGCCGCTGCATCGGCACCGACCAATCGCATTGACATTCCCGAAGCCGTGCGCCGCAATCTGGGGATCGTCTTTGCCAACGTCGAATCACGCCCCGTCGCCCGCACGCTGCGCATTCCGGGACAGTTCGAGTATCTGCCCACTGCCCGTCGCGAATATCGGGCACCCATGGATGGACGCGTTGAACTGCTCGTCAAGCAGTTCGAGCGAGTCGAAGCGGGAACGCCGCTCTTCCGCCTCGATTCCGCGGCATGGAAAGACCTGCATGAGCGCATCGCCGCGCTGCAGGCCCACGCAGACTCCTTCGGGCCCCTGCGTGAGGCTCACCAGGTACACGAGCGCAGCCTGCAGGAGAAGGTGAAGCTGTGGGAGGAGCGGCTCAAGCAATTGGAGCAGCTCCGAACCGCCGGCGGAGGCAACGCGGCACAGTTCACCGAAGCTCGCGCAACCCTCAACGCAACGCAGGCGGAACTCGCCGACACAATGGAGAAGGATGCGCAGCTGGTGGCCGAGCAGAAGGTGGCGCAGGCCGAGCTTCGAGCACTGGTCGCGCGGCGGGTGCAGTTGATTGCGGGCGGCGGGGCTGCGGCGGAGGCGATCCAGGGAGAGATCCTTCCTCCCTTTGAAGTCCGCGCGATTGCGCCCGGTGTCATCGAGTCCATCTCCATCACGCCAGGCGGGTTGGCGCAGGATAACTCTCTGATTCTCTCGATCGTGGCGCCCGAGCAGATCCGATTCCGTGCACGTGCACTGCAGTCGGATCTTGGGGTGCTCCGTGATGGCCTCGCCGCGGCGGTCGTGCCACCCCAGAGCAGTGGCCGCGCCGCGCCGCCCTCGATGTCCGGCGTGCTGCGGCTCGGGCTCGCGGCCGATGCTGCGGAACGAACCATTGATCTCATCGTGGAACCTACGCCACTCGCTTCCTGGGCGAGAGCTGGCGTCGCGGCTCACCTTGAAGTGACTCTTGAAGGCACGGATGCTCCGCAACTCGCGGTGCCGCTGACGGCGGTGCTGCGCGATGGTGCGGTGCCCGTGCTCTTCCGCCGCGATCCGGCGAACCCGGACAGGGCCATCCGGCTCGAAGCCGATGTGGGGCTGAGCGATGGGCGGTGGATCGTGCTCGAGAGCGGTGTCAAGGAAGGTGATGAAGTGATCATCGCCGGCAACTACCAGCTCATGCTCGCCACCAGCGGCACAGCGTCCAAGCCCGGTCACTTCCATTCCGATGGCACGTTCCACGATGAGGAGCACAAGTAATGCTCAGCAGACTCATCGCGTTCTCCATCAAGCATGCATCGCTGGTCGTCATTGCCGCAGGGCTTCTGCTGGTCTTTGCCGGGTACCACGCACGTAGTCTGCCCGTGGATGTCTTTCCCGAACTCAACGCGCCCACGGTGGTGGTGATGACGGAAGCGGGGGGGCTCGCCGCGGATGAGGTGGAACTCAACGTCACGTTTCCGATCGAGACAGCGGTGAACGGGCTGCCGGGCGCACGCCGCGTGCGATCGGCGAGCACGACGTCACTCTCGATCGTCTGGGTCGAGTTCGACTTCGGCGCAGATCTCTACCGCGCCCGGCAACTGGTCTCAGAGCGATTGAGCGCCGTTCGGGAATCGCTGCCCGAGAATGCCCACGCCGAGATCACGCCCGTCACCAGCATCACCGGCGAGATCATGCTTCTGGCGATCCGGTCGCCCGATGGCTCGGTAACTCCCATGGAGCTGCGCTCCTTTGCCGAGTTCGAGCTGCGCAACAAGCTGCTGGCGGTTCCGGGCGTGGCGCAGGTGGTGGCCTTGGGCGGACAACTGCCGCAGTACCAGGTGAATGTCCGTCAGGAGCAGCTCTCGCTGCTGGGCATCACGATGGAGCAGGTCATCGACGCGGCACGCGGCGCACACAGCACCGCGAGCGCGGGGTATCTGGCCGACTGGGAGAATCAGGAACTGCCCATCCGCCAGTCAGCCCGAGTGACGGGCGTGCGCGATATCGAGCAGACGCTCGTGAAGTACAGCAACGGTGCGGCGGTCACGATCGGTCAGGTGGCGGAAGTGGTGCTGGGCCCGGCACCTCGCCGCGGCACTGCCTCCGATGCCGGTCTTGACGCAGTGGTCATCAGCGTGCAGAAGAGCCCCGGCACCAACACGCTCGAGCTCACACGTCAGATCGATGGGGTGCTCGACCAGGTGCAACGAACGATGCCCAAGGGCATCGAGCTCAACCGCGAACCTTTCCGCGCCTCACGTTTCATTGAGCGGTCGGTGAACAACGTCGTGCGCGTGCTCATCGAGGCCAGCATCGTCGTCACGATCATCCTCATTCTCTTCCTGCTCAATATCAGAGCAACCATCATCACGCTCACCGCGCTTCCACTCTCGCTGGCGGTGGCGATGCTCCTGCTCTGGGCCTGGGGGCTTTCGATCAACGTCATGACGCTGGGTGGACTGGCCGTGGCCATCGGCGAACTGGTCGATGATGCCATCATCGATGTCGAGAATGTCCTGCGCCGCCTGCGAGAAAACGCGGCGATCCCCGCCGCGGAGCGCAGGGACTACGTCAGCGTGATCTTCGATGCCAGCAACGAGATCCGTTCTTCGGTGGTCTTCGCGACGATCATCATCTGCATGGTCTTCGTGCCTCTGCTCTTCCTGCAGGGCCTCGAAGGTCGGTTCTTCCAGCCCCTTGGCATTGCCTACATCACGTCCATCTTCGCCTCGCTGCTGGTGGCGTTGACGGTCACGCCGGCGTTGTGCAAGCTGCTCTTTCGCCGCGGGTTTGATGACGCCCAGGCAGGAGGAGGTGGAGGCGGGGGGCACCATGATGGGTTCCTCGTGCGTCTTCTCCTGCGTTGGTACGAGCCGCTGCTGCTCGCGGCACTCCGGGCCCGCAAGACGGTGCTCGCGGCTGTCACGCTGCTCGCCGCGGCGTCACTGCTGCTCATGTCCACCTTCGGCACCTCGTTCCTTCCTTCATTCAAGGAAGGAACGCTGACGGTCTTCCTGCTCGCACCGCCCGGAACGTCGCTCGCCGAGAGCAATCGCCTCGCCCAGGGCGTTGAGCAGCGGCTTAATCAGCTCGAAGGCGTGGTGAGTGTCACACGTCGAACCGGTCGCGCTGAACGCGATGAGCATGCGGAACCGGTCAGCAGTTCGGAGATTGAAGTGACGGTGGGGCCCAAGGCGGATCAGGAGGCAATCCGTCGCGAGGTGGATCGCATTCTCGGCGATATTCCGGGCATCACGACCATGGTGGGCCAGCCCATGGAACACCGGCTGAGCCATCTGCTCTCGGGCACCCCCGCTGCGATTGCAATCAACGTCTTCGGGGAGGATCTTGGCACGCTGGGCCGCATCGCTTCAGCCATCGAGCAGGAACTCAAGAAGATTCCCGGCACGCGCGATGTCGCGGCGAACCGCGAGGTGCTCGTGACCTCGCTACCCATCCGCTATCGCCCCCAGGACCTCGCCGCGGCGGGGCTGACGCCCGCTTCAGCCGCCCGCCAGGTGCAGCAGGCACTCTACGGCGAAAAAGTCGCAGAAGTGAATCAGGGCGTACGCCGCTACGAGTTGATCGTGCGACTCGCTGAGTCGGAGCGAGAGCGGATCGACCAGATCATGGATCTGCAGCTTCTGGGGCTGGGCGGCGGGCACGTGCGTTTGCGCGATGTCGCCGATATCGGCCCGCAGCGCACCAGCAATCTCATCTCGCGTGAGAACGCCCAGCGCAAGGCCGTCATCTCCACCAACGTCGCCGAGGGGTACAACCTGGGTCAACTCGTGGAAGTCGTGCGCTCGCGGATCGATCCTGTGGTCGCATCGGTCGGTGGTGCGGGGTATACCGTCCACTACGGCGGGCAGTTCGAAGCCCAGCAGAGCGCCAGTCGGACCATCTACACGATGGGTGCAGGCGTGGCGCTGCTCATGTTCCTGCTCCTGCAGCTTTCAACGGGCACGGCGCGCGTGGCATTGCTGGTGATGCTCAATCTGCCGATGGCTCTCATCGGCGGCATTCTGGCCGTCTACATCAGCGAGTCCCCGTCGCTGGTGGGCAACACGCTCGCCCTGATGGGGCTGGGCAGCGGTCGATACATCGCACCGGTCATCTCGATTGCCAGCATGGTGGGCTTCGTCACGCTCTTTGGCATCGCTGTGCGCAACGGCATTCTGCTGGTCAACCACTACGACCACCTGCAGCGCCACGAACACGTGCCAATCGCCGCGGCGATTGTACAAGGTTCCATGCAGCGACTCGTCCCGATCCTCATGACAGCACTCACCGCTGCGCTTGGCCTGGTGCCCCTGGCCATGGCCAGCGGCAAGCCCGGCAGCGAACTGCTCGCACCTCTGGCCATCGTCGTGCTGGGTGGTCTGCTGTCTTCCACACTGCTCAACCTGTTTGTCGTTCCCGCTGGCTATGCGCTGGCGTTTGGTGTCCGTGATGTTCAGCGTGGATCACGCATCAGCGTGCCACACAAGGAGAATTGATTCATGAATGCTGCCAATCTCTCACTCAGTCTCATCGTGTTTGCACTCGCACTCCCCGGCTGCGAGAAGCCCTCTACGCCGCCCGCGGCACCGCACACCCACGCGCCCGGCGATGGCCACGATCATGCCGACGACAAGGCCGCTCCCAAGTCTGATGGTCACGATCACGCCGACGGGCACGGGCATGGCGTCGAGGTCAAACTCGGCGAACAGGTCGTTGACGGCCTGACCATCGCCGCGGTGCGCGAAGGCGAAGCCAAGCCCGGTGCCGAAGGGTCCTTTGACTGCACGATCAAGAGCGACGCTGCCAAGGTCGTTGCCGTCCGCATGTGGGTCGGCACCCAGGATGCCAAGGGTTCCGTGAAGGCCAAGGCCGACAAGGAAGGCGAAGGCTGGCACGCCCACGTCGAACTCCCCGCAGCACTGACGGCTGAGTCAAAGCTCTGGATCGAAGTGGAAACCGACAAGGGGACACGCTCGGTTGCGGGCTTTGCGATGTGAGAACGCGGAGTTGTGGCATTCGCCACCCTCCTGGCGAGGCCCTCCACACCGGGTTGTTCATGATCTTCAGGCCCGACGGGCCTCGCAGGTCCTTCGTGCGCCACCCATTCCGGTCATCGAGTGACCCCAGACAACGACCGATATTCCCCCGGCGCTTCTTCGCGCTGAACGAATCACCCCCCGCGGCGTATACTCCCCTCAGCGGACCATGCGACACCCGACTTTCCGCATCCTGATTGCCTTGCTCATGGTGGCCTGTGCCCCCTTGTGCTGCTGTCAGGCAAGCTCATGGCTCGGGCTTGTACGCGGCGACTCCACCGCTCAGCCCCCCATCGCCGCTCAGTCCGATGCAGACGAAGCACCCTGCTGCAAGTTGTGCATCGCTCGCACCCCGCCAAAGCCAAAACACCACGACAACGGCCAGACCCCCTGCGAATCAGGATGCAAAGTCTGCCCGTCCTGCCAGGGTGTCGCTGGCGGTTCAGGTCTTGCCGGACACGTCAAGGTTCCACATTTCGACGCAACCGAAGTCCTGCCGCCCCCATGCATGTGGGTGGTCGTCTGTCGCCTCATTGAACCCACCGACATGCTGTTGATTCCGCCTCAGGACAGCGGCACTAGCGTGCACCTGCGAGCAAACCGCGAACTGCTGCGCTGGCAGTGCGCGCTCATTGTCTAGCTCATCACCTTCTGTGTCGCGATTGTCATTGACGCTGCACCCGGCATTCCCACACGAACGCCGCGGCGTGCACTCCCGCACATCAGGGTGACCCATGCCAGCCAATCCTGCCGACCTCTCCGGTCTTCGCCGCGCGCCCACGCTGCGCTCCGGCACATCCTCACTTGATCAGTCCGGTTACGCACTCCCCGTGCCTCGACCAAGCAGCCGCTGGCGCACCCGCCTGCTCGTGCCCCTGATCATCCTCCTCGCCACCGGCGGTGTGCTGGCCTATTCCTCTCGCGATCTGCTGCGCCCAGCCATCAAGGTCATGGTCGCTCCGGTCATTCCCAAGCCATTGGCGATGACCGCACAACCTGCCGATCAGCCCGCCGCGACGTTGGACAGCGGTGACTCTGCTAGCAAGCCCCCCTCCGGATCTGTCGCAGTGCAGGCGCCCGGATGGGTCGAGCCCGATCCTTACGCATTCAACGTGCCCGCCCTCGCCGAAGGCGTCGTCACCGAGATTCTCGTGCTAGAGGGGCAGAGCGTTGAAGCGGGCCAGGTTGTGGCTCGCATGATTGATGAGGATGCTCGTCTCGAGTTCTCCGCGGCTCAGGCGATGGTGGCACAGCGACAGGCCGATGTGGATCAGGCCAAGGCTGCGGTCGCCGTCGCGGCATCGAAAGTGCCCATCGAGACCGCCGCGGCGGATGAGCTGCGTGATGAGATCAACCGCAAGCGAGATCTGGTGAAGACCGGTGGCGTCGGCGCTGGCGAGTTCCGTCAGCTTGAGATCCGGCTCACTGGAGCTCTGGCCCGCGCTCAAGCCGCGGAGCGAGAGATTGAGCAGGCGCAAGCAACGCTCGGACAGATGCAGGCAGGACTGGCCGCCGCACGCGTGGGCTCTGATCAGGCGCAGCTGCGGCTCTCTCGCATGGAGGTCCGTTCTCCTGCCGCGGGCATTGTCCTCTCTCGCATGGTCCAGCCGGGCACGCGCATGAGCATGAACGAGACCAGCGGTGAACCCTCGCTGACGGCAGGGGCTGTGCTGCGTCTGTATGATCCGACGAAGCTCCAGGTGCGAGTCGATGTGCCGCTGGCCGATGCCGCGAAGGTGGGAATGGGCACACGTGCCACCGTCACCACCGAAGCACTCCCCGATATGGTCTTCACCGGTTCGATTGTTCGTGCGGTGCATGAAGCCAACATCCAGCGCAACACCGTGCAGTTCAAGATCGCGCTCGAACAACCTTCGCCGATTCTCAAGCCCGAGATGCTCACGCGTGTGAAGCTCTATGCGAATGCGGGCGGCGCGAGTGCCGCTGCGGGTGGTCCGGCAGCTGCGGGCGAAACGCAGGGCAGTGTTGAGCTGCTCGTTTCCGCACAGGCGGTCGTTGGTGCAACGCCAACCGGTGGGAGCGTGTGGGTCGTTGACCAGACCCGAGGCAGCACGACGGTGCACAAACGAGAAGTTCGTACGCAGCCTTCGCAGGATGAGGGCTTCCTGGTTGTTGTCGATGGGCTCAAGCTCTCTGATCGCGTTGTCATCGATCCGCCCGCCACGCTCACAGAAGGTGCTCATGTCGCCATCATCGGTGAAGCCCCCGCGCCTGCCGTCACCCCCTGAATCACCTTCGCGAACCCGTGCACAAGAGAGTCACCATGCCTTCAGCTCCACACGATTCTCAATCACCTCTGATCATCTGTCGCCGCCTCACCAAGACCTACAAGAAGGGCGACAACACGATCACGCCCCTGCAGGAACTCGATCTTGAAGTACCCGCGGGCGATTTTCTCGCGCTCATGGGCCCCTCGGGCAGCGGCAAGACCACGCTGCTGAATCTCATCGCGGGGATCGATCGCCCCTCGGGCGGCGAGCTCCTCATCGGCGGCGTTGACATTGCCCGCCTCTCACGCTCTCGATTGGCCGACTGGCGCAGCGTGAACATCGGCTATGTCTTCCAGCTTTACAACCTGGTGCCGGTGCTCACGGCCTATGAGAACGTGGAGTTGCCCCTGCTGCTGCACAGCATGCCGCGGCGGGAGCGACACGAACGCGTACAGCGGGCCCTGCAACTGGTGGGCGTCGCTGATCGCCATGATCACTACCCCAGGCAGCTCTCAGGCGGCCAGGAACAGCGCGTCGCCATCGCCCGTGCCATCGTCACTGATCCGACCATCATCGTGGGAGACGAACCGACCGGCGATCTTGATCAGGAGTCGGCCACGAGCATCATGGAACTGCTTTCGGGCCTCTGCAATCAACTGGGCAAGACGCTCATCGTCGTCACGCACGATGCCAAGAGTGCCGCGTACGCCAAACGCACGCTGCATCTTGAGAAGGGGCGACTGGTCGAAGATGTGAAAGCACCGCACATGCCTGTACTGCAAGCCGCGTCAGGAGGCGTGAACTCATGATCGCACCCCGCTTCTATCCCGTCGTCTTCAAGCAGCTCTGGCGTCATCGCGTCCGGAGCATTCTCACGCTTCTGGGCGTGGGAGTGGCGATGTTCCTGTTCATCGCGGTGCAGGCACTGCAGGAGGGCGTGAGTGCCGCGACGCAAGCCGCGGCAGACGACACGACGCTCATCGTTTATCGCGAGAATCGATTCTGCCCAGCTGCCAGTCGCCTGCCGCAGTTCTACACCGACACGATCCGCAAGGTTCCCGGCGTGGCTTCGGTCATGCCCGTCAAGATCATCGTGAACAACTGCCGCGCCTCGCTGGATGTCATCACCTACCGGGGCGTGCCCAGTGAGGAGATCATGGGTAACAGCGGCTGGAGTGGGAAGTGGACCTTCCTTGAAGGGTCGCTCTCGGAGTGGGAGAAGCGTTCTGACGCGGCGATTGTGGGGGAAGCCCTTGCCAAACGCCGCGGATTTCATGTGGGACAGTCCTTTGATTCCTCCGGCGTCACCGTGACGGTCGCGGGCATCATCCGTTCCACCGAGGCGCAGGATCAGAACGTGGCGTATGTGCACCTTGATTTCCTGCAGCAGGCCTCGAACAAGGGCGGGGGCCTTGGCAGCGTCACGCAGTTCACGGTGCGGGTGGATTCAGGTGCCGACCTCCAGGCGGTTGCTGCGGGGATTGACGAGCAGTTCCGACGCGAAGCCGAGCCGACGACCACACGCCCCGAGAAGGCCTTCGTGGCTCAGGCGGGCTCCGACATCGTGGAGATCGTGAAGTTCACACGCTGGCTGGGGTGGGGGAGCCTCGCCGCAGTGCTCGCGCTGGTGGCCAACGCCATCATCCTGAGCGTGCAGGATCGCATCAAGGAGCATGCCGTACTGCAGACACTGGGGTTCCGCTCCATGCTCATCGCACGGCTCATCATCAGCGAGGGCATGCTCATCGGACTGCTTGGTGGTATCCTGGGCACCGCCGCGGCATTGCTGGTGGTTCATTACGGTGACTTCTCGCTCTCCCAGGAAGGGCTGAGCATCACGGTGCGCACGAGCTGGTCAGTGCTCATCATCGGGCTGGTCATTTCGTCGGGTGTGGGCATCGCCGCCGGGCTTGTGCCCGCGCTGCGGGCAGGTCGCCGCGAGATTGCCAGTTGCTTCCGTGCGGTCTGATCCTTCGTGTGATTGACAGCGTGTGCAGGTCCTACTCATGAAACTCCTTCCCTTCGAGTACGCCGTCAGAAACCTGGGTCGAGCCCCCAGCCGGCTCTTCCTGTCGGTGGCCGGCTCTACATTGGTGGTGATGCTCGTGCTGATTGCAGGCGGCTTCGTCCGCGGCATGAGCCAGGCACTGGCCACCACAGGCGGCGAGAATAACGTCATTCTGCTCGGCGCAGGCAGCGAAGACAGCGTGGAACGCAGCGAGATCGAGGCGGCAACGCCCGGAGTGCTCGCCGCGAGTGTCGCGGGGGTACGCACGCGGGCCGGCATTCCCTACGTCTCAGCCGAAGTGCACGTCATGCTGCCGGTGGGAGTCCCCGCGGCGTCGCCCGACGACGAAGCCGCGATGGGCCGCCAGATCATGGTGCGGGGTGTGCTCCCCGAGGCTGCGCTCGTCCACGAACGCGTCACCATTACCCAAGGCCGCTGGCCCAGAGGCGGCGAAGATGAAATCATGATCGGCCGCATGGCACCCACGGTCCTTGGCATCACGGAAGCTCAAGCCGCCATCGGTTCCAAGCTGCTCATCGACAAACGCCCCTGGACCATCGTCGGGCAGTTCACATCGCCAGGAACTGTGTTGGAGGCCGAGCTTTGGCTGCCCCTGGCTGACCTCAAGACTGCGACCAAACGCGAAACGATCTCGTGCGTCGTGATGACACTGGATCCGTTCGATGCCGAGACGGGCGAAGGAGCCGAGTTCAGCGATGTCGCGGCCTTCGCCAAGTCGCGGCCTGATCTGGAGCTCGTCGCCATGACCGAACGCGAGTACTTCAGCAAGTTGGCCTCCTTCTTCGGACCCATCCGCATCGTGGCGTGGGTGACTGCCGGACTGATCGCCATCGGTGGCCTCTTCGGCGGCCTCAACACCATGTATGCGGCCTTCGCCTCGCGTATTCGCGAAATCGGCACGCTCCAGTCGCTTGGGTACCGCCGCACCGCGATTCTCATCTCCATGGTGCAGGAAGCCACCCTCGCAACCGCTGCGGGTGCACTGGTAGCGTGCGGCATCGGTGCGGTACTGCTCGATGGTGTGGCGGTGCGATTCTCCATGGGTGCGTTCGGCCTTGCACTCGATCACGAAGTGATCACGATGGGCCTGTGCTGCGGGCTTCTGCTGGGAATCATCGGTGCATTGCCACCGGCCATCCGGTGCCTGCGGCCGACCATTCCGCTCGCTCTCAAGGCGGTGTGATAGAAAGTGATTTGGTCGTGAAAATGTACAGTGCAGCGTGTCTGCGGACAGATGTTGATCAAGTGTCAGATGTTTCGAAGGAGTCTTGTGATGAATGCTCGAACCATGCGTGCGATGTGCGGTCTGTCCCTGCTTTCCTCTCTGGTGCTGTGGGCACCGGTGAATCAGTCGGGCAGTGGCCTTGTCAACGAAGCCCGGGCCAGCGAAGCCAGCCCGGAAGATGTACGCCAGCTGTTTGTGCAGGCCCTCCCCGCCGGTGCGCTCGAACTGCCCGAAGCCATCGCCTCAGCAAAGCCGGGTGAGACGATCACCTTCCGCGGCTATGTCGGAGCCGGTCCCGATGCCTTCGCCAAGGATGGCGCTGGCCTTCAACTGGTCGCAGTGCCGGCATCGAAAGACCCGATCGCCACCGTGCGATTTGCCACCAAGGATGGCACGCCGCTTGTCGCGGCAGTCAGCGGGAAGTTCGGTCTCAAGCCTGGCGCCGAGGTCTTTGTCACCGGAAAGGTCGATGCGACAACTCCGGGTCTCATGGTCGTTGCTTCGTCGGTTCACGTGCCGCGGTCCTCGATGCCAGAGACCATCTTCGCCACCAAGGTGCCCGAGAAGGTGCGGGATGTGTCGGAAGCACGCAAGAGCAGCAGCGCACTGAAGGTTGGTGATGAAGTGGTTCTCCGCGGCCGCATCGGCGGCAGCAAGGAACCGTTTGTGGCAGGCCGCGCGGTCACCACGCTCGTCGGCCGAGCCCTCAAGGCCTGCAGCGATCATGCAGATGACAAGTGCACCGTGCCATGGGATTACTGCTGCGAAACCAAGGAAGACATCACGGCCAACTCAGCGACGATCCAGATCGTCGATGCCAAGGGACAGGTGCTGCGGACTGATCTCAAGGGCCGCCGCGGGATCAAGGAACTCTCCGAACTCGTCGTCACCGGCAAAGTGGCCGTCGCTGAAGCCAAGGCCCTGGTCATCAACGTCTCATCGATCGTGGTTGAGCACTGACCACGATCGTGATGTTCTGAAATGAGGCAGCGACTTCTTCAGGACCAGCGGGCTCGGAATGGAGCGATCTGGGGTGAAGCACGGCTCTGCGTGCGCCATCTCGGGCACGACCCGCGGTGTGACTGGTGCGTCGGTTGCGTGCGTGCGGCCTGCTGTGGGATGCGCCCTGTTTGCCACTGGGCGACGCGGCTGGCTCAGGCCTCCTGATCTCGCCACCCCAGCAAGCGCACCGCCAGCAGCACCAGCAGCGACATCGCAATCAGTACGGTCGAGAGCACCAGAGCTCGGTCCAGCCCTTGCTCAAAGCCCAGGTAGACCGCCAGCGGCATCGTCTGCGTGCTGCCTTGCATGTTGCCCGCGAAGATGATGGTGGCGCCGAACTCGCCAATAGCCCGGCTCCAGCACATCGCGGCACCAGCGCCGATCGATCGCGCCGCGAGCGGCATGACCACCAGCCGGAAGAGTGCGAGTCCCGAAGCACCATCGATCAGCGCTGCCTCACGCACTTCGCTGCGTACCGATGCGAACCCCGTTCGCGCTGCACGAACGAAGTACGGTGACGCCACGAAGACCTGCGCCATCACCACCGCCACCGGCGTGAAGGCAATCTCCACTCCAATCGATTCAAGCCACCCGCCCACGGGGCCATTGCGTCCAAAGGCCAGCAGCAATGCCACACCAGCCACCGATGGCGGCAGCACTGTCGGCAGATCGATCAGCGTTTGCACCAGCATCGCCGCCCTGCTCGTCGAGCGTGCCAGCCAGTACGCCAGCGGCGCACCAAGCAGCATCGAAACTCCCAGGGCCGCACTGCTGGTCAGCAGGCTCAGTCGGATCGCATCCAGCGTCTCGTGGCTTGCAAGTTCCTTCACCACCGCGCGTGGGGTGGTTCTTGCCATCAGCATCAGAATGGGAACCGCCAGCAGCAGCAGCAGGGGCAATGAGAGCAGCATGAGGCGGGGCGAGGCATGCTCGCCGCTCGTCCAGCCCCGTCGGTCTCGCCGCGGCGATTCCTGATTCACCGCTGCTCCACCCGCGGCCGCTCAAAGCCGCTCTTTGTCAGAATCTCCTCGCCCCGCTCCGAGACCACGAACATCAGAAATCCACGAGCTTCCTCCACCTGCGTGCTTGTGGCCACCACGGCTCCCGCATACTCCGCTCGCGGCGAGAGTGCCTCGGGAATCGCCAGCATCGTCAGCTTCTCCTTGTTGGAACCCGATGCGTCTGTGGCATAGGCAAACCCGGCATCCGCTTCGCCCAGTGCCACTTTGGCGACGACCGCCGCGACGTTCTCCTCGTGCGAGACGATGTTGGCTTCGAGGGCTTTGACAAAAATCTCGCCCAGGTCTGCCGCGGCTCGCGACTGTTCAAGCATCTTGATCGCATACGACCCAGCGGGAACGGCCTTGTCGGCCATCACGATCTTGAGCCCGGGGCGAGCCAGATCAGCCAGTGCCGCGAGCTTCTGGCGGTTCTCACGCGGCACGATCACGGCCAGACGGTTGTAGGCAAAGGTGGCAATGGTGTCGGGTGCGATGACCTTCGAGGCCGCCGCGGCATCGATGTTCTTGCGATCCGCCGACAGATACACGTCCGCACGAGCGCCCTGTTCAAGCTGCGTGCGCAACTGGTTGGAGCCTGCGAAGCTGAACTCGAGTGTGATGCCCGGATGCTGCGCTTCATACGCCGCCTCCATCGCACGCATCACACCGGAGAGCGATGAGGCCGCGAAGATGCGAAGAGACTTTGGGGATGGCGAATCGTGGGACTTGCTGCACGAGGACATGCACGCCGCGGCGACGCCCAATGCAAGAGTTCCCATGAGACGGAGCAACATGGCGGGAGTGTATGAGTGCGGGGCCGGGGGCGGACAGGTGTGTGCGACGTGATGGGCAGGGTGGAGTCGCGCCGAGATCGATGGGAGCACTCTTCAGGCTGCAAGGCCTTTGAGTCACTTGCTTGGGGTGAAGCACGGCTTTGCGTGCGCCACCCCAAGAGAGGCCGCGAAAAACGGACCGCACGCCGGAGGCGTGCAAGTTGCAAGTGACAACGCGTGTCCGGGCAACAGATGATCAACCGCGTCCACGTTTCCCTAGGTGCACCCCTTGCGGGGTGCGGGGAATGTGGCGTTCGTGACCCGGCGTGGCGCACGCCGAGCCGTGCTTCACGCCGGGCTACAAACGACCAGGCCTATCGGCCTGAAGAGTGCGAGCGTAAAGTCGTTGGAAGAGTGGATTCACGCCACGTTTGATGGGAGCATTCTCAGAGGCCGTTGGCCTCGGGGAATGCCGATGCCAACGGCCTGCTCTCACACCTGCCCGGTCCAGCGCACAAACCCATCGAGTGCTTCGTACTCAGTGAGTCCGAGCTTGTCGTAGACGCGAGCCGTGTTGCGGTTGCGGTCTTCGGCGCGCTGCCAGAACTCGCGTGGATCGTTGGGCCCGGGGAACAGGGCCGAATCCTTCTGGCTCTCGTGCTTGAAGATCGCGATGCGCTTGCGCTTCACCTCATCGGGCGAGAGGGGCACGGCCATCTCGATCTCTTCCGGGCCCCATTCCTGCCATGCGCCGCGATAGAGCCACACCACGCAGTCCTTCATCCACGCCCGGTCCGCCAGACGCTTGAGCGATTCGAGAATCGCCGCCAGGCACACACGGTGCGTTCCGTGCGGGTCCGACAGATCGCCCGCGGCATACACCTGATGCGGCTTCACCCGCTCGAGCAGTTCCATCGTGATCTGGATGTCTTCCTCGCCGATGGGCTTCTTCTTCACGCGGCCCGTCTCATAGAACGGCAGATCCAGGAAGTGAATGTTCTGGAGCTTGACGCCGCTGTAGCGAGCGCCCGCACGAGCCTCGGTACGGCGAATCAGCCCCTTGATCTTCTGGAGCTCCGGGCTGTCCGGATCGCCCGCGTGCTTGCGCGAAAGGAAGCTGGAGATGTTCCCTTCGAGCTTTTCCGCAAAGTCCTTGCCCATCTGCGGGAACGCCGCGGCGAACTCATGCAGGAAGTCCACGTGCCGCAGCGCGGAATCATCCCACACGGCGATATTGCCGCTGGTCTGATAGGCCACATGCACCTCATGCCCCTGATCGCACAGGCGGATGAACGTGCCGCCCATGCTGATCACATCGTCATCGGGGTGGGGGCTGAAGACGACGACGCGCTTGGGGAAGATCTCTTCGCCGGGCAAGCCGCGGGTGGCGCCAAGTTCCGAGCGGTTGGCATCCTTGGGCTTGCCGCCCGGCCAGCCGGTGATGGTCTTCTGGAGTGAGCGGAAGACTTCGATGTTGATGTCGTACGGCTCGCCCCGTGCCGCGAGCAGGTCCTGCAGGCCGTGCTCGTTGTAATCCTCAGCGGTGAGCTTGGTGATGGGCTTGTCGAGGGTGCGGGCGAGCCAGATGACGGCCCGCTTGGTCTGCCGCGTGTCCCAAGTGAGTCCCTGATCTTCGATCGGACCCACGAGCCAGGGCGTCTTGAAGCGAGTGAGTTCCGCACACGAGGCCGGATCAAGCACAAACCGGGCGCTGGGGTGCTTCTGAAGGAACGAGGCCGCCACGGAGTTGGTGATCTCGCCTTCAACCGACCGCTTGACGATGGCCGCCTTGTGCTCGCCGAAGGCCAGCAGGAAGACCTGACGTGCATCGAGAATGGTGCCCACGCCCATGGTGATGGCGCACCGGGGAACGCTCCACTCCCCGAAGAAGTCGCTCGCGGCGTCCATCCGGGTCACCTTGTCGAGCGTGATGAGACGGGTGCGGCTTTCGCGCGAGGAGCCCGGCTCGTTGAATCCGATGTGGCCCGTGCGTCCGACGCCCAGGATCTGGATGTCGATGCCGCCGACTTCCTTGATCTTGCGTTCATACTGCTCGCAGAAGGTCTGCACTTCATCACGCGCGACGATGCCGCTGGGCACATGCGTGTTCGACGGGGTGATGTCCACGTGATCGAAGAGGTGCTCCTGCATGAAGCGCCGGTAGCTCTGCAGCGAATCGGGCTGCATCGGCCAGTATTCATCGAGGTTGAACGTGATCACGTTCTTGAAGGAGAGGCCTTCCTGACGGTGCAGCCGCACGAGTTCGTCATAGACGCCGGTGGGTGTGCTGCCGGTGGCAAGGCCCAGCACGGCCATCTTGCCCTGAGCGGCACGCTCGCGGATGAGCGCGGCCATCGCCGCGGCGACCGATGCGCTCGCCAGCGAGCTGGTCGGGTAGACCGAGACCGGAATGCGTTCGCCCGAGGATTGACTGTGTGAGGGAGCGTGCGACATGGGTTCCTTCTTCTGTTGCCCCAGAGCATCCGCGGCGGGCCTCAACATTCGGTGCGGCACGGTCCCGGCCTCGGGAGCATCCGCACCGCCGCAGTCGGCCTGCAAGGTGCCTGTGATCGGTCCTGAATGATCAGCAGCCCGCCGCCAGCATGCAAGTGATTCTGCTCGCACAAGTACCCAATTTCCTCTTTCGGGTCTTCCGTTCGTGCAATATCACAAGGTACACTCCCCCTACGCGGGCACGAGTCCCCGCGAAGCCTCAGCCAGGAGTTTCGCATGATCAAGGTCGGCGTTGTCGGCATGGGATTCATGGGTCGGACGC
Organism: Phycisphaerales bacterium; assembly: GCA_044371005.1. GTDB lineage: Bacteria > Planctomycetota > Phycisphaerae > Phycisphaerales > UBA1924 > UBA2402. The sequence continues at coordinate 46,471 of JBILUL010000024.1, forward strand.
ATGTTGCTGCCTACCAGGCCGCGGCATCGGGCACCGGCACCGGTCAGCCCCTCCCCTGCGTTCTTCACGCCGTCTGTGACCCCGATGCCTCCCGATTGACGGGTGAAGCATCGGGCGGGGGCGGCAATCTGGCGACCGGAGCCGCGGAACGCCTCTTTGACCCTGCCAAGGTGAAGGCCTTCACCGACTTTGATTCGCTGCTGGCCAGCGACGTCTCGCTCATCAGCATCTGCACCTACACCGACAGCCACGTCGATTACGCCATCCGCGCCATGCGAGCCGGCAAGCACGTGCTGGTTGAGAAGCCCGTGGCGCTGCACAGCCGCGATGTCTGGAAGCTCTGCGAAGCCGCGAGCACCTCCAAGTTCCTCTGTGTCCCGGCGATGTGCATCCGATTCTGGCCCGGGTGGGACTGGCTGCGGGCCCAGGTCGCGCTCGGCGCGGCAAGCCAGTACGGCAAGGTGCGAAGCGCCACCTTCCAGCGTCTTGGCAGCGGTCCGACCTGGGGCGGCGGCTTCTACACCGATCACTCCCGCAGCGGTGGGGCGGTGGTCGATCTGCATATCCACGACACCGACTTCATCGCCTGGTGCTTCGGTGTGCCTGATGCCGTCTCAAGCGTCGGCGATCTGATGCACATCACGACGCAATACCACTACGCCGATGGCCCTTCGCACGTGACCGCGGAGGGCGCGTGGGATCTGGCTCCCGGCGCGGGCTTCCGCATGCGGTTCCTCGTCAACTTCGAAAAGGCCACCGCCGAGTTTGATCTCGCCAAGTCGCCCGTGGCGATGATTCACACCGCCGAGGGTTCGACCCCCATGCCCGTCGCGGCGGGAACCGGGTACGAAGCGCAGGTGCGTGCACTGATCAACGCGATCGCCAACAACACCACCGATGGCCTGCCCAAGGTGACCGAAGCCTTCACCGTTGCCCGCATCCTCGAAGCCGAAATGGAAAGCCAGCGAAGCCGCGCGAAGATGGCGCTTGGTTGAATCGCCCGCCGGAATCTGGCACGTAGCACCCTGCTCTGAGGGTGCTGCGTGCTTCCCACCCGACGCGTGGTGGTG
>JBILUL010000132.1:0-13626 GCA_044371005.1 Phycisphaerales bacterium
GCAGGGTCACGACCAGCCGACTGCTCACCATCTGCGGCGACATTCCAGCCATCGGGTAGTGCGTGCAGAGCGCTTCGCCCAGAGCGTGCGGCTCGGCGAGCACGAACTGACACGCGTGCCCCAACCGCCACCCGGCGAACTTGATGGCTCGCACAAGGTGCTCCTGGGTCGTGCAGGCAATCATGTCGTCCCCCTGCATCTCGATGGGCAGCATGCAGAACTGCCAGGCCTGGCGACGGTTGATCATGTCGAGCACCCGCTGACTGATCTCCTTCTCGCGAGGATCGATGTGCGGCGCAATCTCGGCATACTGCTCCGCCCACGCGGCTTCCACCGCCTGCGGTGAGACACCGAACATCTCCTCGGCAATCGCGCCGAACGGTCCGCCCCGGGTGCGCTGAGCCTCAAGCACCGCATCCCGCTGCGCGCTGGTCAGCACATTGTTCCGCACCAGCAGTTCACCCAAATGAAGCGTTCGCATTGGTTCCACACTCCTTGTCAACGCCCCCAGGCACGCACCCGGTGACGTTCCGCAGATGGATCGACCTCAACAGGGGATGTGCTGTTGCAGTGCTCCTGCCAAATCGACGGATTGACGTCCACGACGCGGCGTGCGCACGCAGCATCGCCTGCTCCGAGGCCAAACACCTCGAATCTGCGGATAACCAAGTTCAGACGTTGTCAAACCCCGCCGCGAAACGGAGGGCACGCCCCCGCCCGAGAATACACCGCGGCGGGCAGCCCAAACCGCCCGCTCGCATGTTTGCGGACGCGCCGATCTCGCGGAACCGCCCCACTGCGCCCCATCAAGTCACCATCGCATGAACGCGTCACACGGACGTCAGCGTCTCTCAGCCGCCAAATCCATCGTACTTCTTGAAGTCGGCGACGTCGGAATCAGAGGCCTCCGCGGCTTCCCACGCCGCCTGCGTCAGCCCGGCAAGCATCATCGCGGCATCGGCCAGACGCTGATTGATGAACTCCTTGCCCGGATCCTTGGCCAGATCGCCGGTCTTCTTGAGCTCATAGAGGGGCTCGACCTGCGAGAACGAGCGCTCAATGTACACCAGGACGTCATTCCACGGGTCCCGACGGTCAACCTTCGCAAGACCGCGGCAGGCTGGCCGGACCGACGCCGCGTCGATGCGATGCAGACGAATCACCCCGCCATCGATCTCCGAGTGGAATCCACGATCGGTGGTGTACCCCTTGGGGTTGTCGCCCACCCAGCCATGATGATGCTTGGTGGTGTGCAGGGGCTGGGCCGCATCGCCGACAAAGTGCGAAAGAATGCCAAGCTGAACGGTGGCATCGGCTCGCGCCTGCTCCAGTTGATGCTGGCGAGCCGGGTCGTTGATCTTCTCAAGAGCGCGGATCACCTTGAAGCTCGACTGCAGCTTTCCGTAGTTTTCCAGCACGGCAAAGGGCAGGAATCCGGGCCACTCCTGGGTCTTGTCGGTATCGCGTGCGGGGTTCACCGGCTTGGGAGGCAGCTTCCACCCCTTCTGCACCCGGATCTCAAGCAGCTGCTTCACGAACTCGATGCGCAGCGGCGCAATGTCGTGGAACTTGAGTTCGTAGGGCTCCAGGTCCTCAAGATCAAAGTAGTGATCGGGGTTGTTGGCGTGCTGGAGTTGATTGACCTTGACGCCTCTCCAGCGATCGGGAACGGTGGCCTGATCAGCAACACGCACGCTGATGGCAGGGTCCTTGAGCCACACCGGCCCTTGCGGAGAGAGTTGCTCGATGGCGAGCGTCGTGATCAACCGGTGTCCGGAAGCATCCCACGCCAGAGCCGTCGTCGACGCGAGGGCGGAACAAAGAACGGCCAGTGTTTTGAGCTTCATGATTCGATCCAGACCCGGCGACACACATGCGAAACTCCGGGGCGGCGCTGGCCCCGCGAATCGCCCGACAGCTTCGACGCATCCGACCGCATCCGGTGCCCGGCGCGTGCCGGCTTCACTTGACACAGCGATACACGAATGCCGGAGGCAGGTTCATGATCACGCTCTTGCTCTTCTTGACGTTGGAGAAGTACCGGGGCAGCGTTCGGGCAAATCGCCGGCCCGCAGGCAGCAGAAGCCCGAAGTTGTATGCAAAGGTCACCATCTGACCGCCGGGCCGAAGCACACGCAACGCGGCATCCAGGATGGCACTCTGCAGCCCCTCGCTGAACGAGGCCCAGGGCAGGCCGCTGATCACCGCATCGACGCTTCCCTCAGCGGGCCATCCCTCTTCCTTGCAGTAGTCACCCACCTTCGCGGCACTTCCCTCATGCAGGTGGACGCCGGGGAACTTGGCACGGAAGACCGTACACATCTGAGGGTTGGCCTCAATCGCGAAGAAATTGGTGGTAGGGCGAAGGCGGGGGAGGATGAGCGAGGTCACATTGCCCGGGCCGGGGCCGAACTCAACCAGCGACTTGCTGTTCTGGAAATCGATGGTTTCGAGCATCCGCGACGCCAGCGCCGTACTGCTGGGCGCAACGGCACCGATCTGGGTCGGTGACCGCAGATACTGCCGGATATAGAGCATCGCCCCACCGGAACGGTGGCGGTGTGTGTCGTGAGAGGAACCCGCCGCGGTTGGTGAACTGGTTGGAGCCATATTCCTGCTCATTGGAGGTTATCGCCGAGGTCTTTCACCCGGGCCGCTCGCCACGTCTTGTGCGGCTTTCACGACCTGAGCCCAGGCTTGCTCCAGCCTGGAAGCGGGTACTGTACCGCCGCCTAAGTCCGGGACAAACAAGGCCAAACGCAAATCTTCAAGCAGCCATCGGTAGGTCTGGACCTCCGGAGGGAGGATTCCTGGCCTCTGGGCCCATTCACCGGCATCGGCATTGACCGTCGGAGCCGCACGCCGCGAGGGTGGCAGGGCAGCCTTGCCCTTCTGACCGCTGGAGGCCACAATCGCCCGATCTGCGTCATCCGAGGCCCCTGCAGCCGCTCCAGCCGCTTCCAGGGCAAGCCGTTCCTGGGTCATCGCAGAGGCCACCCAGCCCGTGAACCGCTTCCAGTGCGGAGCCATCTCCGTCAACGCCTTGGATTCCACCCCGCTCCCATCCTCCCGGAGCCGGAAGAGCCGCTCACGGATCCCCTCCACAATTCTCGGGTAGTCGCGAAGGTGCTCCCAGGTGACCAGTTTCAGGAAGCCCTTGGGCATCAGATATGCCGCCTGCTCCCGCATATCCGCCACACTCGCAGCCCACAGCCGCGGCGTTCCACCCGCAAATCGTCCCGCCACCTTGAATCGCGCCTCCAGAACCCGCGCAATCGCCGCCCCAACCTCGATCACCGCCTGCCCCAGCCGCCCCCACTGCTCGTCCCGCCTCGCCTCGAACGCCGCCGGATCGCGGACCGGCGCCTGATTGAACATGAAGACCCGCTCGCAGGCAATGCAGCAGATCGCGTCGCGGAGCTCAGATTCACTCCCCAGCGAAGCGAAGAACCGAACCATCTCGTCCCACCTGGGAAGCGAGCGGATGCGAGAATCAAGCTCCGATTCACACGCAAGCGCAAAGAGCCGCCTGATCCCCAGATACGTATTCGCCGCGGCTTCGCCCGGCCGCTCTCCCAGCGTCAGCGAGACAGTCTCGCCCCGATCAATCAGCGACGGGAAACTCCGCACGCCATCAAGCTCAATCGAATCCTGGAGTTGACCAAACGACCACGATGTGAGCCCCTCCTGACGATACTTGGAACGTGCCGCGGCGGCCCTCGCCCGCTCAAGCCTCGCCGCCAGACGCGTGCGAAGCTCCGGAAGATCACGCCCCTGCGCCAGCGAACGCCCTGAATGATCAACGATGTCGAACCTCATCCGCAGGTGATCATTGAGATTCGCAGCCAGGAAGCTCTTGGGCTCAACATCCTGCCCGTAGAGAACCTGCATCGCTTCAGAGAGTGCGACGGCAAGCGAGCCCTCACCGAAGTTGAGCACCGCCGCGGCATCGGCCGCGACCTTGGCGGCATCGCCACCCGCCGCAGCTTCGATCGCCGCTCGGACACCCTTGGGCAGTGCCTTGACCAACGCCGCGATCAGATCGGGCAGAAATCCGGGAACCAGCCATTCACACCGCGCCGCATCGAGTTCTTCAAGTTCGAGCAGCGGAATGACCAGCGTGAGACCATCGTCGTCCTTGCCCGGCGAGAAGGCATACTCGAGCTTTGCAATCAGGTCGCCGGCGACAAGTTCATCGGGAAAATCGCCGCTGGCAAGCCGCGGCAGATGCTCGGGCCTGATGAAATCCTGTTCACTGAGAAAGAGACACCGCTGATCGCCCTTGAGCGTTGCAAGGAACTGATCAAATGACTCCCGCCCCACCACGCCCGCAGGCAGGCGCTTCTCAAAGAACGCGGCGAGTTCACTCTCATCGCGCAGCACATCGTGCCGCCGGATCTTGGCGACTGCATCCTGAGCCTTCTGCAACGCCAGCGCATTGTGGCCACGAAAGGGAGCTTCGCCCCGATAGTCACCCCGAATGAGTGCATGTGCGATGAAGACCGCACGCGATTGAACGGGATCGTGCGTGCACAGTCGAACTTTTCGACGCGGCACGATCACCGCGCCCGCAAGAGTGGCACGCTCCCATGCCGCGGCGTCGCCCAGATCCTTGTCAAAGTGCGGATCACTCACCGTCCGCGTCATCACATGCGCGGCGAGTTCCTCGACCCACTCGGTCTCGATCTTGGCGCAGGTCCTCGCATAGAGGCGAGTAGTCTGGACCAGTTCTGCCGCCATCAGCCAGCGAGGACCCTTCTTGAAGAGCACCGAACCGGGAAAGATGCTGGCGCGGTTGCCGCGGCTGCCTCGGTAGACGGTCTCGCCCGCGACTTCATCACGACAGCACAGGTTCGAAAGAAGGCCCGTGAGCAGGGCGCGGTGGATGCTGTCGTAGAGATGCTTGCCGGACTTGGAGACCAGCGGCGACTGGTCGTCATCATCGCGATCCCGGGCCATGTCGCGCAGCTGCCGCCAGGTCTCGGTCCACTCCCGCATGCGATTGAAGGAGAGGAATCGCTCGCGGCACCACTGAAACAGCGGCCCGTGGGTGAGCGTCTCCGAGGCGTGCTGAAACTGGTCCCAGATGTTGAGCAGGACCATGAAATCCGAATGCTCGTGGTAGAAGGAGAGGTGTGCGATGTCGGCATCGCGCTGGCGGCTCATGGGCCGTTCGCGAGGGTCCTGAATGGAGAGGGCGGAGGCCAGGACGAGGACTTCCTCAAGGCACGGATTGCCGCGGGCTTCTTCCTCCTCCGAAGCGATGATCATGCGACCGACGCGCGGGTCTACAGGAAGACGGGCAAGTCGCTGGCCGATGGGGGTGAGTTCACCGGTGGCATCGGGAGCGGTGAGGGCGCCAAGCTCATGGAGCGTGGCATACCCATCAGCGATCATCGCCGGTTCGGGCCGCTCAAGGAAAGGGAACTCATCGATGGGCCCCAGATTCAGGCCCTTCATCGTGAGAATCACGCTCGCCAGATTCGTCCGCAGAATCTCGGGCGTCGTGAACTTCGGCCAGGATTCAAACTGCTCCTTGCCGTAGAGGCGGATGCAGATGCCCGCGGCGACACGACCGCAGCGGCCCGACCGCTGCTGCGCAGAAGCCTGCGAAATCGCGGCAATCGGAAGCCGCTGGACGCGAGTGCGCGGGTCGTATCGGCTCTGTCGCGAAAGGCCCGTATCAACGACGTACCGGATGCCCGGGACCGTCAGCGAGGTTTCCGCAACGTTGGTCGCGAGAATCACGCGGCGACGTTCGCCGGTACGGAAGATCCGGTCCTGCTCGGAGTTTGAAAGCCTCGAGTAGAGCGGGAGGATGTCCAGATCAGCCTTGGGAAGCCCGCGGCGAAGTGCCGTCGCGGCGTTGCGGATTTCCCGTTCACCAGGGAGGAAGACCAGAATGTCGCCTTCGGGAAGCCGCGGCGAGAGCAGCTCGCCCACGGCATCAACGACGGCCCGATCCTCGACTTCCTCAAAGTCGTCGCCATCATCGCCCACCGGGCTGTATCGCACGTCGACGGGGTAGGTCCGGCCTGAGACTTCGAGGACGGGAGCGACGGATGGGCCACCAAAGTGATCGCTGAGTCGCTGAGGGTCGATGGTGGCGGATGTGACGATGACCTTGAGATCGGGCCGACGGGGCAGGAGCTGCTTGAGATAGCCCAAGAGGAAGTCGATGTTGAGGGATCGCTCGTGGGCTTCGTCGATGATGATGGTGTCGTAGCGTGAGAGATCGCGATCGCCCTGGGTCTCGGCCAGCAGGATGCCATCGGTCATCAGCTTGATGCATGTCTGTGCGCTGGTCTGGTCGCCGAAGCGGACTTTGAAGCCGACGGCGGATCCCAGGGGCACGTTGAGTTCATCGGCGATGCGCTGGGCGACGCTGCGGGCGGCGAGACGGCGGGGCTGGGTGTGACCGATGAGGCCCCGCGTGCCCCGGCCAAGGGCCAGGCAGATCTGGGGGAGCTGGGTGGTCTTGCCCGAGCCGGTTTCGCCGCAGATGATGCAAACCTGATGCTCGCGGATGACCCGTGCGATCTCCTCGCGACGGTGAAGGATGGGAAGGTTCTGCGAGAACGAGGGTGTTGGAACGCGTCGTGCCGGTCCCTGGTCGTTGCCGCCGCGGTCTTTGGGGTCGTGTGCCATGAGGTAGGACGCGGAGTTTAGGGGTGCTCTTCCGCAGTGCCATCGCATTCTCCAAGTCCCCCTCCTCCCCGCGCTCGCACGGTCGATCGACGTTTCCACGTGGTACGAAATGGCAAGGTTCTGTCCAAACCGCCTATCCGCACGTGCCACCTCCGCACCCCCCCCCCACCTCCTCCCTCTGAAATCCTGAACTCTGAAATTTGCCTTTCCTTCTGCTTCCCGATCCCCCACCTCCTCCCTCTGAAATCCTGAACTCTGAAATTTGCCTTTCCTTCTGCTTCCCGAACCCCCACCGCCTCCCTCTGAAATCTGAACTCTGAAATTTGCCTTTCCTTCTGCTTCCCGAACCCCCACCTCCTCCCTCTGAAATCTGAACTCTGAAATTTGCCTTTCTTTCTGCTTCCCGAACCTCCACCCACTCCGCAAACGGTCTGCCTCGGAGCATGCGCTTGCTCTTCCGGCCCAGCCGGGCGCACGGGGCGTGCGATGGATACCGTGATGGCGGCGTGTCTGGAGCCCGCGCAGGGCAACAACGCCGCGGCGACGAGAAGTCCATGTCTGCAACGATCAGTGCTGTCATTCTCTCCTTCAACCGGCGCGAGGCGCTTCGTCACACGCTGGGCATGATCCGGTCACAGCCCTGGTCAACCGGTGCGCAGATCATCGTGGTGGACAACGGTTCTTCAGATGGGTCCGCGGCGATGGTTCGCGCGGAGTTTCCCGAGTTCACGCTGGTGGCACTCTCATCCAATGTCCTGATCGAGGGATTCAACATCGGTGCGGCGCGTGCTGAGGGCGAGTTTCTGCTGATTCTCGATGATGACTCATGGCCTGAGGCAGGAGCCATCGAAGCGGCGCTGGCACACATGGAGTCGGAACCGAAGACGGGCGGGCTGATGCTCCATCGTCGCCATCCGCAGACACTGGGGTACGAGTGGCCCTTTGACGTGCCGTCTCTGGCCGGCGTCAATCGCGGCTGGCCCGACATGGGGTGCGGCAATCTGTACCGGCGCGAGGCGTGGATGAAGGTGGGCGGCTACGAAGCAGCCTACTCGCTCTATCGCAACGACACGGACATGGCACTCAAGCTGCTGGCAGCGGGCTACGACGTCGTGTTCAATCCCGCATGGCTGGTCTGGCATGACAGCCGGATCGTGACGCGCAAGAGCAACCGGTGGCTCCACCTTTCGACGCGGAACTGGATGTGGATGGCCAAGCGGCATGCCTCAGGACTCCTGCGGATCCGTGGCCAGATGCTCGGTTGGCTGCACGCGCATCGCCTGGCGGGGTGGAGGCCCGGCGGGCACTGGAATGTGCTCAAAGGGGCAGTGCAGGGCCTGCTGACCGCGGCACCGAGCATGCCCGAGTGTGCCGACTCGGCGGATGGCCGACACTATCGCCGGCTCCTGGATCTCAAGATCCGGCTGCGGGGCACCTGACCGACCCGGCGGACAGGGAGTCTGCACCGGGACCTGGGGTCGTACACTTTGCCCCTATGCCAGTGGCACTTTCACAGATCGTGGCGGCCCGCCTCCGGATTGACGGTGCGGTGATCAACACCACCTGCCGCGAATCCAAGACTCTTTCGTCGCTGTGCGGCTGCACGGTCTTCACCAAGCGTGAGTACATGCAGCAGACCGGTTCGTTCAAGGAGCGGGGCGCGTGCAATGCGCTGATGCTGCTTGGGGCCCAGCAGCGAAGCACGGGAGTCATCGCGGCATCGGCGGGAAATCACGCCCTGGCACTGGCCTTCCACGGCTCACGGCTTGGCATTCCGGTGACCGTGGTGATGCCGCGGCATGCACCGCTGATCAAGCAGTCCCGCTGCCATCAGCTGGGCGCAACCGTGATTCTCTCGGGCAACGACATCGCCGAGGCCAAGGTGCACGCCGAGACTCTGGTGGCACAGCATGGATACACCTACGTCCACGGCTTTGACGGGATTGAAGTGATTGCGGGTGCTGGCACGGTCGGCCTTGAGATCGTTGAGCAACTGCCTGATCTTGATGCCATCGTCTGCCCGATCGGGGGCGGCGGGCTGATTGCGGGGCTGTCGCTGGCCGTGAAGGAAACCAAGCCTTCAGTGAAGGTGATCGGGGTGGAGCCCGCGCACTGCGCGAGCTTCGCCGCTGCACTCGCAGCGGGAGCTCCGGTTCGAGTCGCTTCAAAGCCGACGCTTGCGGATGGCCTTGGCGTTCCGCAGGTGGGCGCCAACGCGTTTTCGATTGCCCGGGACCGCGTCGATGAAGTGGTGAGCGTGAGCGAGGAAGAGATTGCTCTGGCGATCCTGCGGCTGATTGAGATGGAAAAGGGAGTCGTCGAGGGCGCGGGTGCCACGCCGCTGGCTGCGCTGATTGCCGGAAAGCTCCCGCACCTTGCGGGCAAGCGCGTCGCGCTGGTGCTCTGCGGTGGAAACATCGACCCGGCCGTGCTGGGTCGCGTCATCGATTTCGGACTGGTGACCGATGGACGCCTCACGCGTTTCTCGGCCTACATCTCCGACCGCCCCGGCGGCCTGCAGGAGTTCGCGACAGTGGTCGCTTCAACCGGCGCCAGCGTGAAGCAGGTCGAGCACGAACGAGCCTTCTCGTCGGCTGACATGTCGCGGGTGAAGATCCTGGCGACCGTTGAAGTGCGCGACCGGGCGCATTCCGAGCAGCTCCATGCCGCGTTGCACGCCAAGGGCATGGAGATCATTGATCGGCCCTGATGAGGGCCGCTCGGCTGGACGGACTCGAAAGCTGCTCCGCGGACTCAAGGCAAGGGAGAAGGGTCGCCGCCTGGAAGTTCGACCGATTGCACGTTGCGTCGCCAGTGAGTTCCTTCACGGGCCATGTCACGGCCCTTGGCCGCGAGTGCATCCATCAGATTGCGTTCAAAGAGCTCGGAGGTCTTGGGCAGCGGGAATGCGTCTGGAACGCAGATGTAGCGGAACTCGACGTTGGTCGCGAGGCGCTCGGCGAGCGTTTCGACACCGAACTCAAGGTGCCGCAGCGTCGTGCGGATCGAATACTTCATCATCGTGTCGATGCTTCGGATCGAGACTTTCACCCATTCATCCGGCACCGATTCGGGCGGCACATCAAGCGACCCGTTCACGATGAGCCAGATGCGGATGGTGGGCGCCGGAGCGCCAGGGTGCTGACTGCGGAACTCGCGCACCACATCCTCGATCTGCTCGCGATCAAGCCCGACGAAGGCCTGCTGCGTCACGCCGCCATCAACGTACATGGCCTTGTCGATCATCACCGGCGGGAACGCGGCAGGGATCGCCGAGGAGGCAAGCATCACCTTGCGGAACTTGCGGGGATCCTCCGCCGCCGAGTAGGCGCCGGCCAGCCTGCCCATGTCCCAGACCCGCATTCGCCCCAGGTCGATGTCAGTGGTGCCGATGAGCAGCAACCGGTGATCGTCGGAGGCAACACGTACCTGCGAAAGCAGATTCGCATCCATTTCAGTCTCGATGCGCCGCACCAGCTTGTGATTGTCGTAGAAGGAGACCCGCCACGGCAGGAAGAAGAACAGATCTCGAAGCGCGACGAACCGGTCGTCCACTTCCTGATAGAGCTGATCGATACGACGGATGTGTTCGGGTTTGCCCAGATATGCAAAGGGTGCGATGAGCGCGCCCGTGCTGACGCCGGTCACGACATCAAACTGTGGCATCTCCTCGTCCGTCCCCTTGAACTTCTCATCACGCCACCCCTGAAGCACTCCCACGGCAAAGGCCCCGTACTGCCCGCCCGCTGAGATGGCCAGCACATCGAAGGTGAACCGCGAACCATCCGCCCGAGCACGGTCATAGTTGCTCGCCAGACGCGACAGCATGACTCGGCTGAAGTGATCACGCTGCGACCGCACGAAGGTGTCGTATTCGACAAGCCTCGCCGCGACTTCTTCCTTGGTTTCCCGCCGCGTGCGGCCTGAACAGCCCGCAACGGACGCCCCGATCAACCAGGCACAGAGCACGACATGCAGAACCCCGCGGGTGATTCGGCTGCTGGACATTGGTGCGGAGCCTCCTGAACTCCGGTGGTGGTCGCCACGCGCCGTTTCAGCGGCGATCGAGGCCGCAGAAGGTAGGCCGCCACGAACCAGCCTGACCCGCCACGGCATCCGGCACACGCCGGATTCAGGCAGGATTCACACGAACTGTGCAGATGCGGTCGACCACGGAACCGATCCGGCTAGCGCCCCTTGTGCTTCATGATCGAGTTGCGCTTGGCGACAAACGCCGCCAGTGTCGGCCCGAGCCACTCATGCGTGCTGACTCTCTGGTAGTCAAACCCCAGCCCCCGGGTGATCTTCTCGATCTGGCCTTGGTGCGCACGAAACGCCGTCAAGTAGGCCTGCCGGAGCGACCGCGGATCAATCCGCAGCGCCGCCTCACCCTCAAGCCCCTCGAAGGGTGCCGCATCGGCGAAATCAAACTCCTCCTCGGCGCGGTCCAGCGTCTGGAAGACCAGCACATCATGCCCCGCGTGCTTGAGCCTGGCAAGACTGTCACGGAACTCATCGACATCAATGAAGAAGTCCGAGATGATCGCGATGATGCAGCGATTGGTGATCTTGCCCAGCACCTGATCCACCGTGCGGCTGAGCTGGGTCGGCTTGGATCGATTGGCCGGGTCCGCCGGGTGCACACTCAGCGCCCCGACAATCTGTCGCCAGGTGCCCTGACTGCTCGACCGCCGCACCAGGGCATGGATCTCATCGGAGTAGACCGCAAGGCCCACGCGATCGCCCTGCTTGAGCGTGATGTACGCCAACGCCGCGGCAACCGCGGTTGCATGGTCGAACTTGCTCCAGTTCGTGCGACCATCAAAGCTGGTCTTGTTGCCTTCGCCGCTGGCATCCTCGAAGGACCGGGATCCGTAACTCATGGAGCCGGAAGCATCGACCATCACGATCAGATCGAGATTGGTCTCCTGCTGATGCTGCTTGAGCTGAAGCTTGTCAGTCCGTGCGAAGACCTTCCAGTCAAGATGCCGCAGGTCATCGCCGGGCACATACGGACGATGCTGAGCAAACTCCACCGAAAGCCCCTGGTAGGGCGATCGATGCGTGCCGGTGGAAAGCCCCTCGACGATCATCTTGGCCTTGAGCTCGAAACTCGCGAGGCGCGCCAGCGTCTGCGGGTGCAGGTAGATCGAAGCGTCCGCTTCGGGCGGGCGCTGACTGGCGGACCGGGAGGTATCCTGCGGCTGGCTCACGTTGGGCGATGGTAGCGGGCACAGGCACGGACGCCCGACACCACCCCTTCGAGCAAAGGGGGGCCCGCTGGCGGAATCCTCGGGAGCGGGGGGGGGGGGGCGACGCGTCCGGGAACTGAAGGGGTGTGTGAGATTGTGCAGACACCTGCGGCAAACGCAAGCACCAAACCGAGCAGGGAACCATGTTTTCCTTGTATCTGTGGGCAAGCCCTGCAAGAATTGAGCTTCATCGCTGAAATGCCGGCGACCCCAGTCCAACTCAGGGGGCAGCCCATGGACCGAGTGGACATTCGCTTTCAAGAGGTACATTTTCAATGAACACTCCGTCGCACATTCGCATCGCCATGCTTTGCTCGCTCATCGCCGCGGCGGGTTCCGTCCCTGCGGTTGCCCAGTCGCTGACGATCATTTACCCAGTGGCCCCGGGGCTCTCCACTTCGGTCAGCGGGTACGCCGGCAGCGGCTCGGCGGTGTTCGGCAACATGCCCACAGGCAGCTCCAACATGACGTACCGCTGGACACCCGGCGGCGGAACGGTCGCCATGAATCCACTCCCGGGCTATGCCCAGGCGTTTTCCAACGGCGCGAGTTTCGATGGCCTCTCCACCACACTGACGGGCATCACGAACGACCAGGGTGCCCACCGCGGATTCCTGGCGCGATTCCCCGGCCCCTACACCGATCTTGGCACAGTCGTCCCCAATGCCGACATTCAATGGGCCTGGAACATTTCTGCGGACGGCACGACCGTCGTCGGTGAAACACGCATCGCTGCGTTCTCGAACGTGCAAGCCTATCGGTGGCGCAGCGGCAGCGGCTTTCAGATCCTTGGCCCGCTTCCCGGAGGCTTCAACTCGAAGGCTCTTGCGACAAGCCCAGGGGGTGACTGGGTGGTTGGATACGGCGATATGCCCGGTGGAGACAACGCCTTCCGGTGGAGCAGTTCCACCGGCATGATCAACCTGGGTTGGCTCCCGGGGCCTCAGACGTGGAGCTATGCAACTGCGGTGAGCCATGACGGGCAGCGCGTCGGCGGGCACTCCAACTACCGTCCATTCCTCTGGACCGCGACCGGTCCGACCACCGGGACAATGACGGATCTTGGCGTCCTTCCCGGGTTCGTCGCCGGCGAGTTTGGCGCGATGACCCCTGAGGGCCTCATCGCATTCGGATTCAGCAAGACCTTCAGCCCGAACTTCCATCACCGCGGCCACATCTGGTCGCAGCGTGAGGGGCTTCGCGACATCCACACATGGCTCGCCTCCATCGGCATGACCCTGCCTGCAAGCTTCGAGATCAGCCACATCAAGGGTGTTACCTGGGATGGCAGGAGCATCGCCGGAGACGCCATCTCCAACGGGCTCAGCCGCGCCTTTGTCATCAGCGACATTCCCTGCCTGCAGCGCCCGGCCATCACGTCGGACCTCTCCAGCGGTCATTACTGCGCCGGCAGCGACATCGTCCTCTCCGTGTCGACCGATGAGATGTACACGGGAACGCAGACCTACTCCTGGACCCGCGACGGACAACCGCTCAACGACCAGAGCCATCCGCGGGGATCGACCATTCTTGGAACCAGTTCGCCGACACTTCGCATCTACACCGGTGGTGTTCCCGATTCAGGCATCTATCAGTGCACGGTCCGTAATCCGTGCGGCACCACCTCGAGCAGTGCAGCGACCATCTCGTTCAATACCTTTCCGGGCGTCACCAGCGTTGCCCCTGACCACTTCTCATGCATCAACGGCAGCGGGCTGATCAACGT
>JBILUL010000133.1:0-13604 GCA_044371005.1 Phycisphaerales bacterium
GCGCTGGGCCCAGCGCATCAGCGGCCAGCCAAGCTCGCTGGTGAGCAGGTCCTTGGGCCAGGGATCATCGGGATTGCCGGAAAGCTGCAGAACGCCGTATCGGGCCGCCGCGGCTCCGGGCTTGATGAAGACGGGCTTGAGCCAGGGCTCGATGCCGGATCGATCTGAACCCGGCAGCCCCTCGGCAGGCAGCGAGAAGGGAATGAGATCTGCCAGCGGCGTGCCGCGCCACGCACCGGGCGTCGCACCGCTTCCACCGATCCAGAGAAGGCCTGCACCACGCTGCGAGACCAACTCACGGATCTGCGCGATCTGCTCGGAACTGAAAACCTCGGGCCGCACATCACCCATCACGATGACGTCAAAGCCCTGCCAGTCCTTGCTCGTCCGGGGCAGCGTATCGAGCACTTCATTGCCATCCTGAATCGACCGCCGCTCCGATGCCAGGAGCAGCGCCGAGGTGCGGATCGACTGCTCACGCACCAGAATGTTCTTGAGGTAGCGATACTCCCACCTTGGGTATCCATCGAAGTAGACGACGCGGATCGGACGATCCGCCACATCGATGCGCACCTGCGAACGGTTGTTGTCGGCGGAAAGATCCGGCCCATCGGGGACAATCCGCACGATGTAGTTGGTCGCGCCTGCTTTGTCGGGCTTGGCCAGGAGCGTCACGCGTTCGGGTGTTCCCGCGGTGCTGCCAGCAAGCTGGTGCGTGTCGATGACCGTGTCGGTCGCCGCGTCGACGAGTTCAACTCGCCCACCACCACCAGCCGCGCCCTCCTTGCCGCCCAGCGATTCAACCTGCACCTGCACGGGCAGAAGATCGCCGACGAAGGCCGCGCCGGGCGATTCCATGCGTGTGATGGCAAGGTCGGCCAGCGAGACTTCACTCCCCAGCGGCACCGGGAAGATGGGAATGCGGCGGGCCTGCAGTTGCCGCAACAACGCGCGGCCGGGTTGATCAGGGCTGCGACCATCACTCAGAAGCACGATGCCTGCGACCGGGCGAGCTGCGATGCGCCGGAGCATCTGATCGAGCGATTGCCCGAGCATCGTGCGCCGGCCGCCAGGTTCACCCAGATTCACCGAAGCTGGAAAGCCGTTCGTGGCAGGCTCAGCGGCAAGATCAAACGACGTTGAATCAAACCCCGTGAACAGCACATTGCGCTTCGAAGACAGCTCGCCGAAGACGCCACTGCCATCTCGCATCGTCTGCCGCAGCTGCTCATCACGCGTGACCTTCGTGCCGCTCGTGCCTGGCACATCGGCGACCGTCATCGATGATGATCGGTCGGCCATGACGACGACCCAGTCCTGCTCGACGCGCTCATTCTGCCGCACCAGTTCAGGACCAGCGATGATGAACGCCAGCAACGCGAACGCGAGCCCGCGAAGCCCGGCCAGCGCAATGCGAGCACGCAGCGAGCCCAGAAGACGGCTGTAGCTCCACGCCGCGATGACAAAGCACGCCACGATGATGCCCACCCACACCCACGCGGGCAAGGGCCGCGCAAAGCGCAGTTCCACATCCTCGCTTGCAAAGCTGAGGGAGCGCAGATTCAGCAGCCGGTCAAGAAGCCCGCTCATGATGCGCTCGCCGCCTCCTTCCGACCCGATGCTGCCCGGGCCGAAGCACCCTTGAATGCATCCTGATGAGCGTGACTGAACCAGCGAGCGGCGAAGAGCTCAAAGAGCCCCACCACCGCCGCAGCGATCAGCAGCGGCAGACTCACCGGCGGCGGCGTCGGCGCATCACCCAGCACCGCCGATGCGGTGCCACGGTCAGCGGCCTGGCCTGCAACCGCGGGTCCCGCGGGCCCGCCTTCGCGATCCAACCACGTGACCGTCGCCCCCGTGGGCAAGAGCCACTTTGAAACCTGCTCGCGGCTGCGCACCGCCACCGAAGACCCGGATTCTGAGTCGGCATTCACGGCGAGTGCACCCAGCACATGCCCCGCGCCGCCCCGGATCAGCCAGCCGCCTTGCACCCGCAATGCGCCCTGGGTCTGGCCCTTGGCATCGAGCCCGACCGTCGCCGGTGCGCCACTGACCGCATCGGAATACACCTCGGAGACCAACGCCAGATCTGCACCGCCCGACACGCCCGCGTGAGCGAACGAACCTGCGACCAGATGCGAAACGCCCGCGCCGCGACCAATACCCTGGCGCACCAGTTCCTGCATCAGCGGCACCATCAGCGGCTTGGCCGGAAGATCCATCCACTCAAGATCAATCGCCGCGGTGAACAGGACCAGCGACCCCCGGCGTCCGACAGCACTGCCATTCGCAGTCCCGGTCGAGTTCGCACCAGCAACCCCACCAGAACCCGCCGCGGCACCATCGGCCGGCAGCGTCGAGACAAGCAGCGGCTCGCCGCTGCTCAGAGAAAGCAGCGTCTCGTAGGAATCGCCAGCGGGAACCAGCGAGAGCACGCGAGAGACCGTCACCGGACGGATGAGTTCGGGGAGTTCCGCCGCGATCATGCTGAGGAGTTCGGAGGTGGCCTGATCGCCCGAGGGCGCGCCCAACCGAACCGCTGCGGGCGTCGCCAGCACGGAGGGATCGCGTCCCAAGTTCCAATCAACGCCGAGTGCTGACTTGAGTTGTTCGGTCCACACCTGCGTCTGCGCCTTGGCATCGGGGCAGACCATCACGCATGCGCCGCCATCAAGCACTTCGCGTACCGCACGCCACGCATCCACATCGAGCAGTTCGGGGCGTGCGATGATGATCGCATCCATGCCCGTCAGCACGCCTGCGCCGCGGCCTGAGCCACCCGCCGCGGTGCTGGGTGCGATGCCCTGCTGCGGATCCACGACCTGCACACGGATCTCGCCGTTCTGCCGCTGCCGAAGTGAGAGGTCGCCGCGAGGTGAGAGGGCCAGAGCGAACCAATCCGCGGAGGAGTAGTTGGCAAGCGATCCTGGAGCACCCACGGCGCCACCGCTTCCGGCCGTTGCGATGAGGGCCACATCGAGCCGTTCACGCATCTGCACAGCCGCCGCGGCTTTGTTGTCTGGCCCCAGCGCATCTGCATCAATCGACGCAACCACAAAGAGCGGCGGCCGATCGCTGCTCTTGGAGCGATCCGCTGCGGGCGTGGCGAGGGTCACAAACGTCTCGGCCTGCTCCTGGCCCGCCGTCCACGAAACAATGGCCCGTCCCTGCGCCGAATCCATCTCCGCCTGCGGACGTCCGGGTGCCACCATGCGAACGGTGACACTCGTCGTCGCCGGAGCACCCACGCCACTGCCGCTGCGTCGCAGACGCACACGCACCGGTGTGCCGCCTGCCTCCGCATTCGCGCCAGTCGCTCCCGAAGCCATCACCACCGAGCGCGTCGGTTCCACCGCGATGATCGCCACATTGTCGGCCGGAGTTTCAACCGGTGCCTGCACCAGCAGTGTCGGCGGCGCCTGACCACCAAAGGCCGAGCCCAGCGGCGGCATCGCCGCCTCCAAGTCCGCGGCACCCTCGCGCCACGCACTGAGCATCGCCACATACTGCTGCCCCGCCCCAGCCTCGGGCTTGCTGATCTGCTCACGGGCGAGCTTGGTCGCACCAATCCAGTCCGCACGCGCATGACTCTGTGCGAGGTCTTTCACCACCGTGCGGGCACTGTTGAGTTCAGGGGTGGCAGGAAGCACCAGGGCTTCCGCTGGCGATGCCGCGGCAATTACCGCAACCCGGTCGCCACGGGCCTGATCGAGCCCATCGATCAACTCAAGAGCTCTCGCTCGCGACACCGAAAGTTCGGTCTCGTCGGCACGCCCCGGAGCCGCGGCAGCCGCGAGGCTGTTATCAATGATCAGGTACAGCGTCCGAGGCCCGCGGCTTCCCAGCACGCCCGCCGCCCCCAGAATCGGCTTGCCCAGCGCGAGTGCGAGCAACGCCACCAGCAGACAGCGAGCAGCCAGGAGCAGAAGCTGCTCGAGATTCATGCGGCGACGCTGCTTGCGATACGCCTCGATGATGAATCGCATCGCGGCCCACGGAACCGGTTTGCGACGACGGCGCATGAGGATGTGGATGATGATGGGGATCACCACGCACGCCAGGCCGACCGCCGCGAGTGTTGGGTTGAGGAACGACAACAAACGATCATACGGCCCGGATGCCCCAAAGCGATCCGGAAGAGGATCATCTTGAGGCACCCGAGTATTGCATGTGGGCGTACCACTCAGGGCAAGCGCATTGTCTGCCTCTTGACATTATCTACGGCATTTCGCAGCTCCCGGGTCATTGCAGTGGCGGAGTGTCAACTCCAGAATCGACCCCTGTCATGCCCCTCTGCCGCCCGACAGGGCGCACGATCGTTGCCGGTGGCGCAGCGACGCTTTGGGAGCCAGCCACCGGAGCCAAGCCAATAGCCCACATTCTTTCATTCTTCCCGCCCGGCTGAGGGCGAACCCCCCACCCTCTCCGCCGCGTCACCGCGCGACTATCCACGCGAACGCAAGAATCGTCCGCCCTCAGCCGGGCGGAACACCAAAGACAAAAACCGGATGCAACAGCCGCCATCCGGTGGCTTGCTCGCCCAAGGCGGCTCGCCGCGCCACCGGCAACGGTCGTGCGGAAAGAAGCGGGCGAAGACTCTACGGCCAATGCCCTCCGGCCGCAGGGCCCCCCTTGGCCGTTCTGGCTGGAGGTTGAAAATGCGTTTGCACTGACGTACGACTGCCACCTCTTTGCCCGGGTGGCGCAGTCCATACGCTCTCCGGATCCCGAAGCCCGTTGCCGCGGCGACTTCTTGAAGAAAGGCCACCGATGTCAGACTCCGCCAAGGCGACCAAGGACCCCAAAACCCAGCCGCGTCGTGAGTTGACGTTCGCGAGGTTTCAAGAGGTCCTGGCGGATCTCGTCCAGCTCCGCCGTGGCTATGAAGCCGGGACGCTGGTGACGACCGGCAACTGGGATGCGGGTGCTATCTTCCGGCATCTGGCGATTCCGATGGAATGCTCGATGGATGGCTTCCCCCGCAAGCCCCCCCTGTTCATGCGGCTGCTCGGACGCTGGATTCTCCGCCCGGTCGTGCTTCGCAAAAAGCGCTTTGACCCAGGCGTTCGCCTCGATAAGCGAACCGAGAGTGTGATCTGGAAGTCAGTGCCCTTCCTTGAGGGGTACACCCACTATGAAAAGCAGCTCAAGCGTCTGATCGCCGGAGCCCCGATGCCGCACGACCATGTGATCTTCGGCCCGATGACCCAGCAGCAGTGGACGGAGTTTCACCTCAAGCACTGTGCGCTGCACATGAGCTTCATCTGGCCTGATGGTGTGCAGCAAGCCTTCGAATAAGGCGCAGTGTCCAGGCCGCAGGCCTGAACATGCGTAGCCGGGGCGTGTTGCGAGGCTCGGCGAGCAACACCCCCGGATGTCATGCGCCTTGTTGGTTCTGCAGCCTGCAAGGCTGCTCGTAGGACATCATTGCCCATGTATTCCACGACGAGCCCTTCGGGCCCGCGCATCAATCTCGCATCTTCCGGGGGTGTCATCGCAAAGCCGACGACACGCCCCGGCTATGGTCGGTCGAGCCCTTGCGGGCTGAAGATGGTGCTTGTGAATTGCTCGCACGCTGACGCGGGTTTGATGCCTGTATGAGCCTGCGAGAAACGCGTCGTTCTTCCGCTCACCCCACCGCCACCACACTCGCCACCGCCACGCTCTTGACGTGCGTGAGCGAGATCTGCAGTTCCTTGATCTTGAGCCTCTTGGCAATCTTCGCTGCTTCGCCGTGCAGCAGCACGATGGGCCGGCCCTGCGGGTCATGCGACACTTCGATGTCGGTCCACTCAATGCCCGAACTGAGCCCGGTGCCGAGCGCCTTCATCGCGGCTTCCTTGGCCGCGAATCTCGCGGCGTACTGCTGCGTTCCACTCTTGTACTTGCTGCAGTAATCGCGTTCGCCTTGCGTGAACACGCGCTCGAGAAAAGCCTCCGGGTGCTTTCGCATCATCGCCCGGATCCGCGAGACCTCGATGATGTCGATGCCGATGCCGCGGATCATGGGAGAGGGGGAGAGGGAGGCCTAATCGGAAATCTGAAATTTCAAATTTCAGATCTGAGATTTGAATCGCTTCAGCTATGCGTATCGGTGCTACTTCTTGGCCGATTTGGATCTCTGTGTGGGCTTGGCTTCGATTTTGACTGGGGCCTTGCGTTCGGGCTTGGCCTCGGCCTTCGATTCTGCCTTAGATTCTGCCTTGGACTCGGCCTTGGTTTCCGGCTTTGACTCGGGCTTCGAGTCGGCCTTGGTGTCTGGCTTCGTATCCGCCTTCGCATCGCTCTTGGCCGCGTCGCCGGGCTTGTCGGCCTCTGCCGCCTTGCGGTAGCCTTCGCTGCGGTAGTCGGTCTGGTAGAAGCCGCTGCCCTTGAAGATCACCGCGGCACCGGTTCCAATCAGCCGCTCCAGCGTGTTCTTGCCGCACTCAGGGCACTTCTTGAGCGGCTTGTCCTTCATGGACTGGTAGTGCTCAAACTCGTGCTTGCAGCCGTTGCAGCGATAGTCATACGTGGGCATGTGGATTCATCCTGAAGGAAGGCAGTTTCTCAGCCCTGCGGAGCCACGGCCACCTTGGCCGGACGCAGCACACGCTCGCCGTTGTGGGTGGTGAGCAGATACCCGGCCTGGAATGCCGACGCGACGTGACCCGGCTCCACGCCCTCAGCGGCCTGCTGCATCACGGCTTCATGACGGCCGGGCATGAACACATCGTTCTTGGCGGGCACAATCAGCGAAACGCCGTACTGCGCCAGCGACTTCACGAGTTCCTCGCGGATCACTCGAACGCCCGACAGGATCTGCTCGACACTGGCCTTGGCCGGATCCTGCGTGAGCGCGAGATCGAAGTGGTCGATCACCGTCACCACACCCGAGGCGACCTTGGCCACGCCCTCGGCGCGAGCCACCTGCTCATTCTGCAGCGCACGGCGCTGATAGTTCTGGAAGTCGGCCATCAGCCGCAGAATGCGCGACTTGGCTTCCTCAAGCTCGGCCTGCAGTGCCTGAATGTCGGCACCGATAGCCTGCTCCCCTTCGAGGTGCTCTTCGCCCATCGCTCCATCCTGGATCGAATCCTGGGCCTGCTGAGGGGAAGCCGCGTCCGCGGCGTCGTTGGTAGCCTTGTCAGTATTCATGTTCTTCTTCCGCCAGTTCCACATCGGTTGGTACTCCGGACCAGAGCCTGATCAAGAGTCGCCTACTTCTTCGAGTCCTTCTCGTGCCCGCCCAGGAAGTCCTTGACCTTCTTCCAGAAGCTCTCGCTCTCGGGCAGGACCGCCTTCTCTTCCGTCGTCGCGTATTCACGCAGCAGCTGTTCCTGCTTGGCCGTCAGCTTCCGCGGCATCTCGAGCTTCATCACCACGCCCAGATCGCCGCGGCGACCGCTGCGCAGATTCGGCAGGCCCATGCCATCAATCCTGAACGCCTGCCCATGCTGCGTGCCACGCGGAATCGTCAACGGCTTGTTGCCATCAAGCGTCGGCACATCGATCTCGGCCCCCAGCGCCGCCTGCGTGAAGCTGATGGGCATCTCCAGGATGAGATGATCGCCCTCGCGGTGATAGAGCGAGTGCTTGCGCACACGAACCACCACATGCAGATCGCCCCGCGCCCCCTGACCCGAAGGCGACACTTCCTGCGGAGGAGGCTCACCCTCGCCGCTCACCGCCATTGCCTGACCATCGCTGATCCCCGGAGGAATCTTCACCGTCAGCTTGCGCTTGCGGGGTGTGCGGCCCTTGCCGCGGCAGGTCTCGCAGAACTCCTTGACGATCTGCCCGCGCCCGCCACACTGCGGACAGGCCACGACCATCCGGAACATGCCACCCAGCCCGCTCTGCTGCACACGCCCCTGCCCGCCGCACGTCGTGCACTTGACCGGCTTGCTGCCAGCCTTCGCGCCGCTGCCGGTGCAAGTGTCGCAGACATCCATGCGGGTGAACTCGACATCGCGATCGCAGCCGCGGTAGACCTCTTCAAACGAGATCGCCACTTCGGTCTCAAGGTCGTAGCCGCGGGCCTGGCCGCCGGGCCGGCGACCGCCCCCACCACCGCCTCCACCGAAGATGTCGTTGAACATCGAGAAGATGTCCGTGACATCCATGCGGGAAAAGTCGTGCCCCGCGGCTCCGCGCCCACGAAGACCCTCGTGCCCGTACTGGTCGTAGACCTTGCGCTTCTCCGCATCGGAGAGCACTTCATACGCCTCGGCAGACTCCTTGAACTTGGCCTCTGCCTCCGCATCACCCTGGTTGCGATCGGGGTGATACTTCATCGCCATGCGGCGGTAGGCACGCTTGACGTCTTCAGCGTCGGCGTTCTTCTCGATGCCGAGGATCTCGTAATAGTCGCGGGAGGTAGGCATGGGAATGGGAGGCTCCCGGCGGAATCACACGTTCACGCGACCCGTCCGGCACGCGCAAAGGTAAAGGGACTGTCAAACGCAACGGACTCTTCGTACGAATCGAGCCCGTGCGCTCTCACGCACGGGCTCGGAGTAGTTGTTCTGGGAAGCCGCGGACCAGGGGTCCGCACGCGTGAGACCGGTCGATCAGACCGTCGCGCCCACTTCGCCTGCCTTGTCTTCCTTGAGCTCGGTGATGAGCACATCGGTCGTGAGCATCAGGCCCGCAACGCTTGCGGCGTTGATGAGCGCGGTCTTGGCCACCAGCGCGGCATCGAGGATGCCCGCCTTCACCAGATCCAGGTACTCACCGGTCGCGGCGTTGAAGCCCTGCGTGCCCTTGGACTCGCGCACCGTCTCGACGATGAGATCACCGTCGTAGCCAGCGTTGTTCGCGATCTGTCGCATCGGAGCCTCAACAGCGCGGAAGACGATGTCAAAGCCCAGCTTCTCGTCATCGTTCTTGGCCTTCTTCTGAGCGGCCATGATGGCCTCCTGCGTGCGAAGCAGTGCCACGCCGCCGCCGGCGACATAGCCATCCTTCGCGGCAGCCCGCGTGCTCTTGAGCGCATCGTCAACGAGGTCCTTGGTGGCCTTCATCGCCACTTCGGTCGCGCCGCCGACACTGATCATGGCCACGCCGCTGGTGAGCTTGGCAAGACGCTCCATGAGCTTCTCACGGTCGTAGTCGCTGGTGCTCTTGTCGTACTGCGCCTTGATCTGCGCGGCCCGGGCCTGGATCTCGGACTTCTTGCCAGCACCTTCGATGATGGTGGTGTCGTCCTTGGTGATGACGATCCGCTTGGCGCGGCCCAGTTCAGAGACCTCAACGGTCTCGAGCTGGCGGCCGAGGTCTTCAGCGATGAAGCTGCCGGCGGTCAGCGCGGCGATGTCGCCGAGCATGGCCTTGCGGCGGTCGCCAAAGCCCGGGGCCTTGACGGCGCAGATCTTGAGCATCCCGCGGAGGCGGTTGACCACCAGCGTGGCGAGTGCCTCGTTCTCCACTTCCTCAGCGATGATCAGCAGGGGCTTGCCGGAAGTGGCAACCTTGTTGAGCAGCGGGAGCAGATCGGGGAGGTTGCTGACCTTCTTCTCGTAGATGAGGATGTAGGCATCCTCGAGCACGCACTCGGCGGTCTTGGGATCGGTCATGAAGTAGGGCGAGAGGTAGCCTTTGTCGAACTGCATGCCTTCGACGTAATCGAGCGTCGTGACGGCGGTCTTGCCGTCTTCGATCTCGACGACGCCCTCGGCGCCGACCTTGGAGATGGCCTCGGCGATGATCTCGCCGACGTTCTCGTCGTGGTTGGCGGAGACGGTGGCCACCTTGCGGTAGTCTTCCTTGCCCTTGCACTTGACGGCCATGCCGTCGATGGCCTCAGCCGCGGCGTTGGCCGCGTTGTTGATGCCCCGCTGCAGCATGACCGGGTTTGCACCCGCTGCGACAAAGCGCAGACCTTCGGAGAAGATCGCCTGAGCCAGGACGGTCGCGGCGGTGGTGCCGTCGCCGGCCTTGTCGGCCGTGCGCTTGGCGACTTCATTGACCATCTTCGCGCCCATTGCCTGGAAAGGCTCGGGGAGCGAGACTTCCTTCGAGACGCTCACGCCGTCCTTGGTGACGTGCGGGCCACCGAAGGACTTCTCGATCACCACGTGACGGCCGCTGGGGCCCATGGTGCACTTGACCGCGTCGGCCAGACGATCCACGCCCTTTTTCATCTCGATGAGGGCCGCGTCGCTGAACATGATTTGCTTGGTTGCCATTGTGTTCCCGTTCTGTTTTTCGTGTGTTGCCTGCACCCGCCGGTGCCTCCGGCAAGGGGTTCAGCCGATTGGAGCAAAGCCCGATCAGCCCTCGATGACGCCCAGCAGTTCCGACTCGCGCAGGATCAGGTGCTTCTCGCCCTTGATCTCGACTTCGGTGCCCGCGTACTTGCCGTAGACCACCGTGTCGCCGTTGCGAACGGTCATCTCAGCGCGCTTGCCGTTCTCGAGACGCTTGCCCGGACCCGTCGAGACGACCTTGCCCTTCACGGGCTTTTCCTTGCTGGCCTCGGGCAGGTAGATGCCGCTGGCGGTTTTGGACTCGGCCTCGATGGGCTTGACAAGAACGCGATCTTCAAGGGGCTTGACTGCCATGACTGTTGACTCCCTGCAAATGTTCCGGCGTACTTGGCCGCACGTACCGTGCGTCAGTGCCGAAGGACTCTTGACTGCATACCAATCACACCGACCCGTCCCGGAAACCCGTCAGGCCCGGGGGGCCGAATCACTCACTGACTTTCCCGCCGCGGCGGGCTTCACTTCAACTACCAGCGGAACCACGGTCACCGCCGGACCTGCTCCAACAACCGCTGCCGACACCGCCTTGGGCCCGCGCACCAGACGAATCAGATATCCGATCACGACCGGAACGAGCCCGACCGCGAACATTCCCAGAATGAACAGGGTGAAGTTGTCCTTCACCCAGGGAATGTTGCCGGCCAGGTAGCCGGCCATCGTGCACACAAAGACCCACGCCATGCCACCAATCGCCGAGCAGAGCAGAAACGGGGTCGTCTTCATGTCGCTGATGCCCGCGACAAACGGGATCATCGTGCGAAAGAAGGGAAGAAACCTCGCCACCGCCACTGCAAAGAGGCCGTACTTGCGGAAGAAGGCATCCGCTCTCACGAGGTCTTCCGACCGCACGAACCGCGAGAACCTTCCACCGAAGAGCCGCCTGATTCCCTCACCCGCCGCCTCAATCCCAGGCTGGCCACCGAGCTTGATGCTCAGCGCCCGCCCGATCAGGAAGTTGGTGTAGTTGCCCACGAACGATGCAACCACCAGCGAGGAGAGAAACACCGAGAGCTTGAGACCGGTTTCAGGCCTTGCCGCCAGCGCGCCCACCGCAAACAGCAGTGAATCGCCAGGCAGAAAGGGCATGACCACCAGCCCCGTTTCCGCGAAGATCGTCAGGAACACCACCATGTACGTCCAGTGACCCATGGCCTCCGCCACGGCGTCGAGCCGGCCGTCGAAATGGGTGATGAACTCGATGATCTGATGCATGACGCGGACCTCAGCACGCGAAGCGGGAGAGCAACTCCCCCGCTCACACGCGGCTTAGAAGCCCATGCCTCCCATGCCGCCCATGCCTCCCATTCCACCCATGCCGCCCATCCCGCCCATGCCACCCATGCCGCCGCCGCCACCAGCCGGTGCGGCTTCCTTGGCTTCGGGACGTGAAGTGATGATGCAGTCGGCTGCCAGCAGAACCGTCGCAACGCTCGCCGCGTTCTGCAGTGCCATGCGATCGACCTTGGCCGGCGTGATCACGCCCATCTGGACCAGATCGCCGTACTCCTCGGTCAGGGCGTTGTAGCCGAAGTTGCCCTTGCCCTCGCCGACCTTGTTGACGACGACGCTGCCCTTGACGCCCGCGTTGTGCGCGATCGTCGAGAGCGGCACGGCCAGAGCCGTGACCACCGTGCGGATGCCCGCGGCGAAATCGAAGGCAAACCGGCCAACATCGTCGCTGGTCGCCCCTTCATTCTTCCCGAACACCGCCTTGTATTCCTTCATCGATTCCAGTGCCTTGCGGGCCCTGATGAACGACACGCCGCCGCCGGGGACGATGCCCTCAGCCACAGCCGCACGCGTCGCATGCAGCGCATCTTCGATGCGTGCCTTCTTCTCCTTGAGTTCGGCCTCGCTCGCAGCGCCGACCTTGACGACGGCCACGCCGCCCGCAAGCTTCGCAAGACGCTCCTGGAGCTTCTCACGGTCGTAGTCGCTCGAAGCCCCTTCGATCTCGCGGCGGATCTGCGCGATGCGAGCCTGAATCGCCTTCGTTTCGCCCGCACCCTCGATGATCGTCGTGTTGTCGGCATCGATGTCGATGCGCTTGCAGACGCCAAGGTGCTTGATCTCGACCTTCTCAAGGTCAAGGCCAAGATCCTTCATGACGGCCGTGGCGCCCGTGAGAATCGCGAGATCCTCGAGCATCGCCTTGCGACGATCGCCGTAGCCGGGGGCCTTGACTGCAGCGACCTGCAGCGTGCCGCGGAGCTTGTTGATGACGAGCGTGGAGAGCGCCTCGCCCGTGACGTCCTCGGCGATGATCACCAGGGGACGCTTGGTCTTCATCACCTGCTCGAGAATCGGGACCAGCTTGGTCACCGTCTCGATCTTGTCCTCGTGGATGAGCACGAAACACTTGTCCATGACGACCTTCATCGACTCGGCATCGGTCACGAAGTTGGGCGAGAGATAGCCGCGGTCAAACTGCATGCCTTCAACGACATCGACGATCGTGTCGATGTTCTTGCCTTCTTCAACGGTGATCACGCCGTCCTTGCCCACCTTGTCGAAGGCATCGGCCATGATCTTGCCGATCGCCACATCGTTGTTGGCGGAGATGGAAGCGACGTTCTGGATGTCGCCCTTGCCCTTGACCGGAGTCGCGAGCGAGTTGATTTCCTTCACGCACACTTCAACCGCGGCCTTCATGCCACGCACCAAAGCGTTGGCATCAACGCCGGCAGCGATGTGACGCAGACCTTCGCGGAAGAGCGCCTCGGCGAGCACCGTGGCGGTGGTCGTGCCGTCACCGGCCGCATCGCTGGTCTTGCTCGCGGCTTCCTTCACGAGCATCGCGCCCATGTTCTCAGCCTTGTTCCGCAGTTCGACTTCCTCAGCGACGCTCACGCCGTCCTTGGTCACGGTCGGACCGCCCCAGCTCTTGTCCAGCACCGCATTGCGGCCGCGGGGACCGAGGGTGGCCTTCACGGCGCGTGCAAGCTTCTCCACACCGGCGAGAAGGGACTGACGGGCGTCGTTGTCGAATACGAGGTCTTTAGCTGCCATGGACTGTTCGCTCCCAATAGCGTGAAAATCGGGGAATGAGAAATCAAGTGGAAAGCCGCCACGGAGGACCGGGGCGACACCCCTCACTTGGCAATCGGCATGCCAGAACCCCCCGCACAGGTCGGCCAGACCCACCAAGCCCTCCATTCGCCAGAGCCCCCTCCGAACCCTATCAAAACACAACCACGCCCCCCAGCCATGCCCTCACGCGGCATCGAACTGCACACCCAACGCCCAAGCCGCTGCCGTTCTGGCAGATTTCCCCCCAACGCACACCCTCCTCACCCACCCTCACAGGACCCACACCAAACGTGCCACCGATGCCCGGCTTGAAGAATCGGTGTCCCC
>JBILUL010000157.1:0-11558 GCA_044371005.1 Phycisphaerales bacterium
TGGTTGTGGGGGGGGGGGGGGTGGGGGGTGGGGGGGGGGGGGGGTGGGGGGGGGGGGGGCGCTACGTACTGCTTCAGCCATGATCGGCTCCTTGTCCTATACCCGGGCGTTGCCGCCGGAACGGAAACTCAAACACCCTGCATGAACACGCTTCACGCGTCATGCCGGAGTGCTCTCGAACCCGGGCCTACTCGCCACGTCATCAGGCCTCGTTCCTTCGAGGCTCCGAACCGGGGACGGTGACGAACGTTCGCCCGGCAGGATGAGGATACAGGCACCCTAACGGGATGGTCAAAGTGCAGTCAAGCGATGTGTGCAGATTTTTTTCGTGGAGCGAAGTTACCCACAATTCACAGGCGAAGCTGGGCACTTTGCAAGGCAAAACGCCGCGGGTGAGGACCTTTTGAAGGTCGCTCACCCGCGGCGTGCGCGGATTCATCCCTCCCCTGAGCCCGATCCACTTCACGGCGAATAGAACAACTTGCCCGACCGCGTGTACGCCCCCGACAGCGCATCAGCCACGAACCCCGGCACCTCCGAGAGCTTTGGCAGCGGGTTGGGCCCGTACCAGTTGCCCGTGGAGAAGTCAAAGTACATGTACTTGCCCGAAGCAAGCTGTGGCGAGGTTACAAAGCTCCCGCTGTAGAGTGCATCCAGTGCCAGTTCCTTGTCCGCCGCGTCGATGAAGAAGAAGTACTCGCGAGAGCCCCCTGATGCAGGCGGCTCGATCACGCTCAGGAACGAGCATGGACCACTCGCCCGCACACCCTTGACCAGGAATTTGGGCCGTCCGCTGCGAGTGCGCCCGGTGCCCTGCACCGGAAACGTGGACTCTCGCGACATCACCATCCACCCCGATTCGCTGATCACCGTCGCCACATCATTGTCGGCCAGGTCGGTATCGAAGGTCTGGAAGGAGGCCACCGCGCCGTTGGTGTTCGAGGGGTAGGAATCAACCCAGATGGTGTAGTTCGCCGCGGGAAGCACGCTTTGCCTGGCCACCGCGATGCTGTACGGGCCCGTATAGCTGCGCGTCACCAATCCCGTGCCGCCACTGATGGTTTCGGCCGTCACCGTTGGCGGTGTCACGCTCAACTTCGATGCCGTCAATATCTGTGTCACTGGCGTGCTCGATGCCTTGGCGCGAACGCCAGTGTGCCTGGTGGCACAGCCTGTCAGCAATGATCCCGCAAGTGCGCAGCAGACAACCAGACCGCCAAACGGATTTTTCATGAACGCTTCCTCTCAATGTGAAGTCACGGACGCCGTTGCTGGCGGCCCGCACCACACATCAGATGCGAAGCCAGGGAACCAGCACGCCAGCGACGATGGCCGTGGCGAATGTACAGGGAACAAGAAACGGATTCCACTCGATCATCAGCGATGTGTACAGCACCACAGCAGTGCCGCACGAGAGCACAAGCGCCACGCTCGAAGCAAGAACTGCTCCGGTGAACGCTCGGTGTGGAACGCGGCCTGCCAGCAGGTAGGCCCCGCACACTCCGAGCAATGCAGCAAGTGGCATCAGAAGAAAGACATCCAGCCGCCGTGCATGCGTGAGAATTGCTCCGGAATCTCTCAGTGCGCCCGCACACACTTCGATGCCAGCCGCCTCCAGCTCGTACCCCTGGATGAGTCGTGAGGCGCCGATGACCTCCCGGAGGCCATCATCAGGCATTGCCACCTCGCTGTGAAGCCGGTCCCCCACCAGCACCACCTTGCCCTCGATGCGTCGGCGGTGGAGGTCATCCTTCGACCGGTCGAAGAGGTCCTCTGCCGCGATCGTCGCGGCGTCCAGCGTCTCTCCGCTGGGCATGCGGGGCACCATCATTATCACCAACTGGTCGTCCGGATCGAGTGATGCGTACTGCTCGGGCTTCCATTTCAATACCCGCGCCACAACCTCCACGGGATCGATGGACCGCGCCAGCTTGAGCGGCTCGCGCGCCGGCAGGTCCATTCCCCGCCGCGTGAACGAGAGCTCGATGTGCGAGGATTGCTCTCCGGCGGGCAGGACTTCGCCCCGAATCTGCGCGCCGGGCGCAAACGTTGCCGCGGCGGAGATCAGGCACAACCCGATCCGCGAGCCGCCGGCCTTGGCTCGATACCCAATTTCAAAATACACCCGATCGGATTCATAGCTCACAGCCATGCGTTCAGCGTGTTCACGCCCGCGCAGCGCCTCAAGGCCCGGATCCAGCAGCGTGTTCTGCCCCTCTGCCACGCTCCAGTCGTCGCACCCGAAGAAGAGCGAAGAGCCACCGTTGCTCGACTCAAACTTCCGAACAGCATCGATGAACGGCGCATTGGATTCAGGAGTCGTCTCGCCGACGAAGAAATAGTCCAGCGTGACCACTCGGGCACCCAGCTCCGAAAGCCGCGTGATCAGGCGGGCCAGAATCCATCGTGACTTGGTGTCGGGTGGCAGTCCCTCACGGGCGCAGATTGCCTGCTCCGATGTGGCGATGTACCGAGTTTCGCCGTCATCCTGGGCGTGGATCACCTGAGTATCAAACGCGATCATCGCCACGCGGTCGAGCGTTGCCGGTGGATCAATGAGGCGTGACATGAGCCACGACCAGTTCGAGAAGACCGTTGCGCTGTACATCGCCGGTTGCGCGACCAGCCACGCCAGGGCAATCACCGCCGCGAGCAGCGATCCGGCCAGCACCCACTCACGGCGCACTGCGCTGCGGGCCAGCGGCCGAAGATCCCAGAGCATCTCCCCCGCGTCGGCCGGACGCTGCGACAGATCCGCACACAGACTGCGCGAAAGGCACTGGTGGACGCCAGGAGGCAATGTTCTGCCCCCGATCCGCCGCGGCACGCGCTGGCCGGCAGGCTTTGCCTCCGCAAGCGTCTCATGGAGCAACTCGCCGAGCATCTCCACATCGCGGCCGATGGCCTCGCGAGTTTCATCCGGCCGCTCACGGGAGAGCACCGCCTGCCCGAAGTCAACGATCCAGGGCACATCATCCTCATCGACCACGATCGATGAGGTGCCCAGCGACTGATGCGACACGCCCCGCTTGTGCGCCACATCCACGACGGCGAGCAGATCGCAGAAGAGCTCGAGCCGGTCGGCCCACGAAAGCGGCCGGCATGCCGCGGCGAGCGTTCGAGGGTTGGCGATCCAATCCGTCGCCACATACTGCAGCGGGACCTGCATGATCGGGTGCGTGAAGACTCCGTGATCCACGAGCGGGATTACTCCCCTGACATCCCGGAGTTCATGATGCACCGCCGCTTCCTGCTCGCGGCGTGCCCGATCGCCCGGGTGCGGATGGAGGATCTTCACGGCCACGCGTCGGGGTTGGCGCGGATCATGCATCCACGCCGCCCAGACATCCGCATCTTCGAGCGACAGTTCCTTGCTCTGCAGTTCAAAGAGCCCATCAGGCCCGATGCGACGGCCGATCAGATCATGCATGGAGCCAACGCCCGAGGGGGCGAAGTCGATGCGAGTTTCACTGACCAGTGATGGTTCCATGGCACCGCATCGATCGTCCTTGCCCTGGCCACTTCAACGGCCCGAGCAGAATGGGCAAGTCCCGTTCACACGCGGGAACTGTACGGTGCGGCGGACGCGCGTGCCGCGGCGGGGCTTCAGTTGCATTTCTCGTCGCTGCCCGAGAAGAATTTCTCGCCGCTGGCCTTGTATGCCGCGCATACAGCCTCCTTCACGAAGGGCTTGAAGGCCGTTTCCTCAAGCTCCTTGAGTTCGGGCAGCGCTGCAACCTTCCCGAACTTGCCGGACTTGCGGTCAAAGGCCACGTACTGGCCGCTGCTGAGCTTGGCCTTCTCGTTGCCGTCCGAGATGCTCACCAGCGTGATCTTCGCTTCTTCGCCTGGATTGGCGTTGCGCATGAAGAAGTACTCAAGTCCTGAGTCATCCGCGGCGTCGGGCTCGATGACGCCCAGGATGGCATACTGAAGCTTGGACGCAGCTGCGGGCTGTATCAGCGTCGTCGCGGGGTCGAACTCAAAATGGAGGCGCGGGCGGCCGGTGGTGACGCGGATCGTGCGCAGCGGCGGATACCCGTGATGACGAATCATCATGCCCCAGCCCTGATGAAGGCTGATGCTCGCGAGTCCCTGATTGTTCGGCAGGCCCCAGTCAGAACGATCGAACAGGAAGCTCCCACTGCGAGGACTGTTCTCGCTCAGTGGGCCAGCCCAGACTGTGTAGTCGGTTGTCTGGCCGCCATCACGCGAGACCGTCATCCGCATGGGGACCGCGTAGGTGAACAGACAGGGCTGAGGGTCGCCCGCGATCTTCTGTTGGATTGGCACGCTTTGGTACAGCACCGACACATCTTGCGCCACGGGCAAGTTGAGCGGCAGGCGCTGGGCATCGGGTCCAGGGCCGGGCACAGGCAGCAAGGGCTGGCAGATGGTGACGGGCGACGGCGCGGGCGACGGCGCGGGCATTGGCGTTGGCGTCTTTCCCGCGTCGACTGACTTGGAATCGTCCGGACCCCCGCCGCAGCCCGCCGCGGCAAGCAGGAGGCCCGTGACCGACAGAATCATCAACCTTGAGTGAATATGCATCATGCCTCCGGAGAAGTTGGGTGCCATGGACGATCGTTGCGTGAGAAAGACGCTAACGCATGTGAGCGGCGCGGAGGCAGATTGGATGCGCACCCATGCTCGGGGTTCCTAACCGCAAGTGCTTGCGAGCTAATCACCTGCAACGATTCGCATCGCCCTTGAAGAAGGGCACCTGCGAGGACTTGTATGCCGCGCAGATGGCTTCCTTGAGGAACGGAATCCCGCCTCGGCCATCGTCCAGTGATTCAAGATCAGGCAGGGGCTTGGCGCCCGTCCATTCGTTGGTGGCGCGATCAAAGACGATGTATTCGCCGCTGCTGACTGTGGCGTACTTGAGCGACCCGTCCGAAGTGCGGGTCACGAACTTCATGGTGGTGCGGCTGCTGCCTTCATCGCGCAGCAGAATGAACTCACGTCCGTTGTACTCGCCCGCGCCCGGTTCGACGGCCACGAGCATCGCATACGACCCATCGCTGCCCGAACGGTTGCGATCCTCTCCCTGCAGTTTCGTCGATTGCTCGAACGATTCGCGTTCTGTGAGATAGGGGCGGCCTGTCGTGGTCCGGATGGTCCGCAGCGGCGGGGTGCCGCGGGGACGCATGATCATCGCCCACCCCTGCTGTACCGATGCACTCGCGAGTCCGGCGTTGTCCGGCAGATCCCAGTCCGCACGGTCCATGCGCAGGCGACCCGTTCGGGGCGAGTCGCCCGTGAGCGGTCCGGCGTGAATGACGTAGGCACCCTTGGATTCGGAGTTTCGCGACACTTCGATCTTCACCGGCGTGTCGTACTGCGATTCGCACGGTCTGGCGTCACCCGCGGATTTCAGGCTCGAATCATTCCCTGCGTACGTCACCCGCATCACCTGATCGACCGGGCGAACCGCGGGCGTGCGCGAGGGCAGTGCCTCACTGGGCGAGCCATCGGTCTCGCCGCAGATGCGCACGCCGTCGGGCTGAGCCGCGCCCTGAGCTGGCGACGTCCAACCGCCCGCCGCGGCGAGCAACGCAGCCATCGAAGCTCCCATCCCGACGATAACGGACGATTGTGGCCTGTTCATAAACTGTACCTCACAGGAGAAGAGAGACATCCCGTTGTGGATGCAGTGTATGGGTGTGGAGTTCTCCGCTGGGGGGAGCATTCCAATGCTCCGGGCGATCGGGCTGGTGGCACAGCGGATGGGCTGGGGGACACACCTCAACTCGTGAACGGATATTCCTTGGTCGAGGCAGCATCGATGGCATCCTGGAGCCACTTGGGGTGGTTGACGAGGTCGTTCTTCGTTGGGAACGGAATGGGTTTGATGTCCTCGTTGGCCTTCTCACGATCGACGCGAATGTAGTGGCCGCTGTGCAACTGGACCAGTTTCTCCTTGTCTTCCTTGCCAACATACAACCAGAGCGTGTGAGTGGTGGCCTTCTGGGCCGCGAGAAAGTAGTATTCGACGCCCTTGTCGCTGGTCGCCTCCGGTTCGATCGCAACGAGCACGCAGAACTCCGTGGCCTGTTGCAGGGCCGATTGCTGTTGCGTCGGGAACTCTGAGGACTGGGCCTTGGTGTCGAACGCGGGACGTCCGGTCGTGATGCGGATCGTTCTCAGCGGGGGCTTTCCGGTGGAACGGATCATGGCGGCCCAGCCCGCGTCAACGACGCCACCGCCAAGTTCGGTCAGGACCGGGCCTGAGTATTCATCCGAGAGGTCCAGGCGGAACTGTGCCGTCACGGCGCGGTTGCTGGCATAAGCCCCCTGCCAGAAACGGTACGTTTCCGGATAGGACGAGTCGTCTCTCTTGACTTTGACGAGCGTGGGTGCCAGCCGATCGCTGCGAATCGGATACGGATCGGTATTGGAGGTGAGTGGCGCGGGAGGGCAGTCCTTCAGGTTGGTGGTGCACAGCGACAGCTTGACCTGCTGTCGTCGTGACTCGCTCCGCTTCGTCCTGTCTGCGGCGCATCCGCAGACCATCAGACTCATCAGTGTCACGATACCTGCCTTCACCACGGGATTGGCATCAACGATCTTCATCGAACTGACTCCGACATCGGGCTTTGAAGCCCGCCATTGTTCCGGCCCTGCGTACATCCCGTCACTCTCGTCATACCCGAAGCCATGGCGAAAGGACACTCGCGCCCGCCGCAAGACCGAATGAAGCGGGCATCAGAAACGGATTCCAGATCCACATCGGTCCCACGAGCGACATGAGGGCGACGCCGCAGGAAATCAGGACCACCCCTGCCGCCGCGACCAGTACCAGCCGCCCCGAAACCACGGGCAATCGCCGTACCAGCCACCAGCCAAAGCCGATGCCTGTCAGCGTCGCGAGCGGCATGCCGAAGTTGGCGACCGACTCTGATACATCCGAGGTGAAACCCACTTTGAGCTTGATCGTGTCGATGCACGCCTGCACGAAAGTTGCCTGCAGCTCGACGCCCCAGATGTCACGAGTCTGACCCGGTCGCGCATGTTGATCAACTGGGCGGGATGTGTCCGTGTACTGATCGCCGATGACCACCACCTTCCCCTCGAGCCGCTTCTTGAGATCGCGAGTCTCAAGCTCCCAGAGATCGGTGCTCTTGATGGTTGCCTGATTGAACTCCGTGGCGCTCGGAATGTCCAGAAGAGAGACCGAGCAGAGCCGATCGGCTCCATTCAGCGTCGCGTACTGCCCGTAGTGGTCGATGTCCACCGCGCGCCGGTCGTCGACTGTCTCAACAACCACCGACACCGCGACGGCCTTGAGTTCTGCCTCCGACTCCTCGCGAACTGCCGCGGCACCGGCGCGCGAGCCGTAGGTCACCTTGACACTTCCCTTCTTGCCAACCGTCGGCGCATCCACGCTCAGACTCAGCTTGGCCCACGGAGCTCGGAACGCCGAAGCCGCCATGAATGCCGCGGCCCCCTGAACCGAGTCGTTGCTGGAGATGAACGCAATTTCGCTGAACACGTCACGCGTTGCGGTGCTCAGCCGCGTCTTGAGCGAAAAGGCACGATCGGCCACATCAGCCATCGCCGGGTCGATGCTGTTCTTTCCCGGCTCCGGCCTCCAATCCTCGACGCCGATCCCGATCCATCCCCTCGGGGACGCGGCCGGACCCTCGAAGTCCTGAATGGCCTTCACCAGACGGCGCGTCGCAGAATCCGTGGCGGGTTCCGGAAAGTAATAGTCCAGCACCACCACCTTCACATCAAGTTCGCGCAGCCTGTCAATGGTCGCGGCGAAGAACTCCCGGGGATTGGAGTCCGGTGTGATCGGTACCCCGAGTCCCGCTGCCTGGATCAGAGAGGTGTGTTCCCGTACCTTCAGTGGTCCCATCTCGGCTTCACGGCCGATGTTCGCCACGATCGCGACGTTGTCGAGCTTCACGCGGTTTCCCGCCAGACTTGCCGCCGCGGCGTACCACCTCGAATACACCGCCTCGCTATTGAGCAGAGGCGCCGTCAGGAGCTCGCCGACCGCAAGGCACACCACCATGAGCACCACGGCCAGCACCCACTCCCGCGACTTGCCCTTCTGGACCAGCGGTCGCAGTTGAGCACCAAGCTGCCCGGCATCCGCATGCCGATCCTCAGGTCGCCTGGAGAGTGCCGTCGTCAGCGCCGAACGCAGTGTCGGTGGCAGTGTCCGCCCTCCCACCCGCCGCGGCACCCGCGGCCCCTCTCTGATGATCGCCGCGGCCTGCGTCTTGTCACCCAGGCTCGCCGGATCCTGCGAATAGGGCAGGTGCCCGGTGATGCACTCATAGAACGAAACGCCCAGGGAGTAGACATCCAGTGCGGGCGTGAATGAATACGGATCGCACCGCTCATCACACTGCTCGGGTGCCATGTACGACCAGGTGCCCCGCAGTGACCCGATGTCCCAGCCGGTGTGCTTGCGCTCGTGCGTGCGCGTCGAAATGGCAAGTCCGAAGTCCGTGAGCCAGGGTGTCCCCGCCTCATCCACCAGAATGTTCGCCGGCTTGATGTCGCAGTGCACGATCGCCCGCTTGTGCACCACGTCCATCGTCTCGCACACGCGCGTGAAGAGTGCCACCTTGCGATCCAGCGTCAGCCCTTCGCAGGCCTGCGTCAGTGGCCGCGCCGCGCTGATCCACTCCATCGCGAAGTAATAGATCGGTTCGCCCGCCGTCGGCCCCTCGAAGGTCCCGCGCTCCAGGAGCGGAATCACACCCTTCACATCGCGCACCCGATCGTGCATCTCCATCTCGCGCGTGAAGAGTTCTCGCGACAGCTCGGAACTGATTCCTGGGCGGATGATCTTGATCGCCACACGGCGCGGACCGCGCGGATCGTGCATCCACGCCGCCCAGATCTCGCCCATGCCACCGATCGCCGCCCGCGACTGCAACTCGAAAATGCCCCCCGGACCGATCCGCCGTCCGACAAGCCAGGAGGTGTCGCCTCCAGCGCCCGGACGGGGCAGCACAGTGGGTGCATTGACGAACGACGGTTCCATGCGAGAAGGTTCAATCCCCGGGTGGCCGGCTGCGGCACTGACATCGCGCCCGCAGGGCCGGTGAATATACACAGTCTGGGCAGACCCGGTATGGACCGCACACTCTCAACCGACTCACCCACGCAGATTCTCAGGCCGCGGCATCATGTTTCGGGAAATGTACGGATGATCGAGGGTCCTTCGCCCGCTGAAGCCGCGGGTGCTCAACGCAACGCGGCGTGAAACCACCTCAACAACTGCATGGCCCGCGACCGACGCACCAGGAAGGCACTCGAGCCGCACCCGATCGCGGATCCTCTGCCACACGCCGCTGTCCTGCAATGGTCTGAGAACGTGTGCTCCTGAGCAACAATATTTTCCTCCTGACTACTTGCACCTTGCACGAACCAGCAGCCGCGTGTATTGTCGATCGGTT
The DNA here is from genome assembly GCA_044371005.1 of Phycisphaerales bacterium. Classification (GTDB taxonomy): domain Bacteria; phylum Planctomycetota; class Phycisphaerae; order Phycisphaerales; family UBA1924; genus UBA2402. The sequence continues at coordinate 9,423 of JBILUL010000157.1, forward strand.
GGGAGCGACATCCACGCGGCATCCACGGGCGATGAGGCCGCCAAGGTTATCGGATGGGTGCTGATGGTGCCTGGGCTGGCATGGTTGCATGGGCGTGGCATCAGGGCATGCGCGAAAGGCTTCAAGCAGATGCAAGATCCTGCCGCGGGCTCCGGAGTGATCGCACGCGGCGGAGCCGCTTCGTTCGCGGGTCTGCTCCTGGGGGCGTGACTTCGCATGGTGCCATGTGGGCGGTTGGGAGCCGGTTTGAGAGTTGAAAGGGATCGATCATGATGAGGGTGAACAGGTCGGCGGCAGTGGCGATGGCAGCGGCGCTTGGGGCGGCGGCGGGCGCGCATGCCCAGTTGGTCATCTTCGAGACCGAGCCCAACGACAGCAAGGCGCAGGCGACAACGACGCTGGGCCCTGCCGGAGGGCTTCGAGCCTATCCGATGCCCGGTCCCACCGATTCGATTGCGGGTGTAACGCTGGGCGATGTTCCCGGCGGGGGCGCGAACTCGCCGGACTACTTCGACGTCGTGACGGGTGAAGACCCCGATGGCCTTTACTGCTACTACTTCGAGGCCGAGGCGGCCGCCTCACCCGAGACGTCGATCCGCGGCCTGGTCCAGTCCTTTGGCACCATTCTGTCGTTCACTGATGTATCGGTGCAGACTGGAGTCTCGACTCCGATCAAGAACATCTGGTACGGCACCGGTCCATCGTCCAAGTTCTACTACAAGGCTTCAGGCTCCACCGCGGGGAGCGATTACCAGTTCGGATATCGGTGTGTGCCCTACCAGACCATTCCCCACGGTGGCGGTGGTGGCGGTGACCCATACAACCGCGGTGCGCTCACCATCAACGCCTTCTCCTTCCCCGACCTGGACCTTGATCTGTGGGTCTATGACGCGCAGTTCAATCCGATCCCCGACTTTGGCCACGATGAACCGGATGATCAGGGGATGACCCGCACGTTCGAGCCGGGCAAGTACTACGTGGCCGTCACCGATCAGAATCTGCTCACCCATCTGCCAAGCCCTCCGGACGACGCCAACCGCAACAAGCCGGTACTCGAGTTCCCGCACATGATCGCGAGCAGCAGCTCGCGGGCTTCCATTCCGACGCTGGGTCTGAACATCCGCGCCAACGGGCTGACCACTTCCGTCAGTGCTGCCAAGGTTCACCCGTTCCAGGTCCTCTTCTTCGAGTTCAACGTGATCGACCCCAACGCCTGCAGCGTCTGCCCTGCGGACTTCAATCAGGACGGCGGTGTTGACGGCGCTGATGTCGACTCCTTCTTCTTCGCCTGGGAATCGGGCGAAAGCTGCGGCGATATCAACCGCGATGGCGGCGTCGATGGCCTGGATGTCTCCGCCTTCTTCGTCGTCTGGGAACAGGGCGGGTGCTGAGTTTGATCCCGATGCTCCGTAGCTGCGAGCTTCAGAACTGGGGATGAAACGCCACTTCGTGCAAGTGGGGGGCCTTCTGGCCCGTCCTGTCACCGTCGTCCAGTTCGGGCGAAGTGGACTTGCTCAGATGTCGGGCGTGCCCCATGTCCAGTGGCCGGAATGTGTCACCGGCCTGAAGGATCGGCTGAACCTATCATGGGGTTCTCTCCATGCCGGACTATCCGACCATACCGACGACGATGATGCTCGATGGGCTCAAGGACCCATCCAACGACATCATCTGGTCGCAGTTTGATGCGAGGTACAGAGGAATCGTCGAGGCGGTCTCAAAGCGCATGGGCCTTCGCAATGATGAGGCCGCGGATTGTGCCCAGCAATCCATGATGGATTTCGCCATCGCCTACCGCGCGGGCAAGTATGTCCGTGGCCGGGGCAATCTGCGTTCGTTTCTGCTCTCCATCGCGCGGCATCGGGCGGTCGATGTGCTGCGTGCCCGCAAGAACGTCAAGGGCGATGCCGCCATTGAGTTCATGCCCGATGAACGCACGGTCGACACCTACTGGACCACCGAGCGTCGCCGCACCATCGCGCTCATGGCGATCCAGCGCCTTCGCGATGAGTCACGCCTGAGCGAGGGAAACCTCAATGCCTTCGAACTGCTGGTGGTTCACGGCAAGACGCCCGAGGAAGTGGCGGTCGCCTGCGGCATCACGCCCGGTCAGGTCTACACCGTGAAGAACCGCAT